>NZ_FNWL01000003.1:50500-309001 GCF_900108095.1 Natronorubrum sediminis | reverse complement strand
AACGGCACGTTCCCCACCGACCTCATCACTGAGATGGGCGATCTGGGCTTTTACGCCCCGAATCTCGAGGGGTATGGCTCGCCGAACGTCTCCGAAACCGCGTACGGACTACTGATGCAAGAACTCGAGGCCGGCGACTCGGGGCTGCGCTCGATGGCTTCGGTGCAGGGTGCCCTCGTCATGTACCCCATCCACGCCTACGGGAGCGACGAACAGAAAGAGGAGTGGCTCCCGGCGATGGGCCGCGGCGAGGCCATCGGCTGTTTCGGGCTGACAGAGCCTGAACACGGCTCGAACCCCTCGGCGATGGAGACGTATGCTGAAGCCGACGGTGACGGCTACGTCCTGAACGGCGCGAAAACCTGGATCACCAACTCCCCCATCTCCGATGTGGCCATCGTCTGGGCGCGCGATCGCTCGAGCGAGGACGACCCGGTCCGAGGCTTCCTCGTGGAGACCGACCGCGACGGCGTCTCGACGAACAAGATTACGGAGAAGCTCTCACTGCGCGCGTCGATCACGGGCGAGATCGGCCTCAACGACGTCCACGTCCCCGAAGAAAACGTGCTGCCGGGCGTCTCGGGTATGAAGGGGCCGCTGTCGTGTCTCACACAAGCCCGGTACGGTATCGCCTGGGGAGCCGTCGGCGCGGCCCGCGACTGTTTCGAGGAGGCGCGTCAGTACGCCCAGGATCGCGACCAGTTCGGCGGCCCGATCGGGCGCTTCCAACTCCAACAGCGCAAACTCGCCGAGATGGGCACCCAGATCACGCTCGCCCAGTTGCTCGCACACCGCCTCGCCGAACTCAAAGAGCGCGGCGAGATGCGCCCCCAGCACGTCTCGATGGCTAAACGCAACAACGTGCGAACGGCGCGCGACCAATCCCGGATCGCCCGCGAGATGCTCGGGGGCAACGGCATCACCACGGATTACTCGCCGATGCGTCACATGGCCAACCTCGAGACGGTCTACACCTACGAGGGCACCCACGACATCCACACGCTTGTGCTGGGCGAGGCGTTCACCGGGCTCAAAGCCTACCAGTAGCGAACCGTCGACGGTCGCGACCGAAACCGTCTTTTCCGCAGTTGTAGACGGGCGATGACGACCGCGAACCGTTAGGGACGGTCCGATCCCACCGACTCGAGTTGAGACAGAGTCGACAGTAGTGACGCCCTGAGTGAACCAGTCGACCGACGAGTCTGTTCCGCATATTACCCCAGCTGTTTTGCTTTCCGGAACATTGATTGCCGGCCTCGGAAAGTCTCGGGTAGAGCATGCCCGGAGAGGACGGAACCAACGCCGGCGTCTCGACCACGCGGAAGACGTTCACAATACTCGAGGCGCTGAAAGCCGAGGAAGGAGTGACGATTACGGAGTTGACTCGGCAGACGGACCTGAGCAAGAGCACCGTCTATCGCCACCTCACGACGCTGACCGAGATGGGGTACGTCGTCGAGCGCGACGGTGCCTACTACATCGGCTTTCGGTTACTCGAGATCAGCGAGCAGGCGCGAACGCGAAAACGGGGCTATACGGCCGCCAAGCGGAAGGTGTTCGAACTGGGCCAAGAAACCGACGAGCGGGCAGTCTTTATCGTCGAGGAGGAAGGTGACGCCGTCTACGTCCATCGCTACGGCAGTCTCTCGGATACGATGATCGGGAAGCGACGCCCACTTCACTCACTCGCCTCGGGAAAAGTAATTCTGGCAGAGTGGGACGACGACGACGTCGCGGCGTTCATCGACGAGCACGGACTCGAGGAAATCACGGAGCACACCGTGACAGACCCCGAAACGCTCTCCGACGAACTGGATCGAATCCGGGACGACGGCTATGCGGTAAACAAGCAAGAACACATGGACGGCCTCTGTGGCGTCGCGGTTCCCGTCTACACGCCGGCGGACGAACTCCTCGGCTCGCTCGGCGTCTTCGGACCGACAAGTCGGTTCAAAGACGAGTACATCCACGACGACCTCCTGAACCGCCTTCGGGACAAAGCCGGTGAGATTCGGGTCACGCTCGCCTACGGGTAGACGACAGTGTGACACGCGATCCGATCATAAAACGAACGGCGACCGGATGGTGAAACGATCTCGTTTCACCGAAACGACTTTCCCTAATTCGCGAAAATCTACCGCTAATGGACGAACGGCGTACGACGCCGGGCCCACAACCAAAAGTCCCCAGACTCCTCGAGAAGTACGATCTCGAGGGTGTCGGAGACAAACTCGAGGCCCACTGGACCCATCCCGACGAGCGAAAGAGTCTTCGAGCGCTCGCAGACTCGTTCAACGAACGCCTGCTGCGGGCCGCACTCGAGGATGCAGGCGTCGAGACGATTACCGAAGACATCGATCGCCTCTACGAGTTGCTCCGCGAGGAAACAGGCAGTCGCGGCGAACAATCGCAGGCCAGACGCCGTCTCGAGCGTGCCGGCGTCGACGTCGAAACGGTAACCGAAGAGTTCGTTTCGTATGGTGCGATTCGATCGTACCTCACGGAGTATCGCGACGCATCGTTGCCAGAGGCGACCGACGAGGACGTCCGACGCACGGAACGACAAGCGATCGACGGACTCCGAGAGCGAACGGTGACGGTAACCGAAAGCAAGTTAGCCCGATTACGACGAACGGATCGACTCGAGTTAGGTTCACACCGTGTCCTCGCCACCGTTCAAGTCGTCTGTGAGGACTGCCACGAGCAGTACGACGCCGCCGAACTGATCGAACGAGGTGGCTGTGCGTGTTCCGAATCGTGAACTCGAATTCGATGTGATACGAACGGTCCCCCATCTCATAACAGAAGTACTGTTGTTATGAGATGGGGGAGAAGAACGATTTCAGTGGCCGAAAAATGCTCCGAGCGGGTAGATATCAATTGAGTCCCCGTTTGCAAGACGGACATTTCACCATACGGGATGAGTATTCCGAATAGGGAGACGAGAATTATATAAACAACAAAACATGAGTTCTAATTGATATAGCATTTACTGTGGTATTCTATCGTCTAAACCACCTATCGAAATGTGAATCAGCCCACCATCGTTAGAATATGTAGAGTCGTAAATAGTGCCCTGTGATGATACTCTCCTTCTGTAACTGTTTTGATTATTTATTCTACGCACCTAAATTCTGACACATACTACCCCTGTGTTTATACTGTGCGATATTTTATAAAGGATAGCGCGGCCAACCGAGGTATGTCGAACCACCAACGAGTGACTCGACGAACGGCAATACAACTGATCGGTAGCGCGAGCGCACTTATGCTAGCCATACCCGCAACGACCGCCGCAGAATCCGACAATGACGATGCGGCTGTCGAATCGGCGTCGGAATCGACGGCTGGCGCAACCCGATACATCGGTGTCGTCGACAGAATTGTCGACGGCGAGCACGTCGTCTTCTTGCTCGAGAAAGACGGCGAACTCGTCGACGAACACGTCGCGCCACGGTCTGCGTTCGACGAGGTCAACGAGAGTGATATAATGGTCGTCGTTCTCAAAGACGACGAGTTACTCACTGCACAACAACTGCCAAAGCGACCGGGTGAAAGCATGCCTGAGAGTCAAAACCGACCGACTGCGTCTGATCTCGGTGAAGAGCTGTCGTAACTCACCGGCGCGAATAGCCGGGTTGTTTTGAACGGAGATGTGAGCCTCGAGTAACTCTCTCGTGTGTGCGACTCGTCGTGGGGCACACGGTGACATAGGTAGATCGATCTGAATTCGAGGCTCGTGGCTCGTAGCGTTGTTGATGAAAGACATGGACTAACTCGGAACGTCAGGGCCGGCTCTCTCGAGGCAGTATCCGCCGCTACACCTACGACGTCCTGCATCCTGCTTCCTCGTGAAGAGTGCTCAGCCTGTACGGAGAGCACGGAGTGGTCGTCTCGAGAGGTGCTCGAGTTGGTCATCACCCAGGATGGGTGTTAGAAGAAATTACTCATCTTTGATATGGTTGGTTGATCGGAAACTATGTTAATCGCTGGTGACGGTCGCCGAGCGACTGAGAGGAGTAGTTGTTGAGTGGTGCTTGTCGGTGTCGCCAGCGCTCTTCACCCAGATTCAGCGCTGGTGAGTACGCTAACAACATCACGAAGGCAAGGTCGTTACGGGCCGCCAGGTTCGCGAGGACCGACACCCGAAAATACGTCGCTCGTTCGGCACGGTCGTTGAGTTTCTCTCAATTTTGAACACAACTGAGAACGTTCGTTTTCTTCTCGATCGATATCCATCAGCAACAGCTTGAAACAGCTACAAATCGTCTATCGCTGTACATCGTATCACCCGGCTAGTTCAGTCGGCGTGTCGCCGTTCTTGTACACTACTGCCGCTAGAGCCGTTGTGTCGGTTTTTTCCCTCTACATTGTCGAGGACACTTTGTAACTCCGCGAGAGATTTTGGCGAAATTATCCACTGGAAGTGACCACAATATACGGGTAAAAATTTCTAGTGCCTGCTATGGTTTACCACCCCACCTGCTGACGTTCGGCCGTCGAACGATCGATGCGGTCTTGATGGTTGTATTACTGCACAAACTGGTCAAACCACTTGCGTGCGCTCGCCCGACTGTCCACCCACAAGTAATGGAAACGGGCAACCCGCATTTTGCAGATGTAAAACCAGTTTTCGATGAGGCTACGATAAGTGGAGTCAACCCGACCGCTCAGGCCTAACCGAGCGAGGGTAGTCCGATCGAAATTGATTGACGAGGAATACGTCTCGATGAAATCGTGTTTCTCGCAGCGCCCACGGAGGAATGCAACTGCCGAATTGCTGTCGTGGCGTCCAAACAATTGGACAGCAAGGATCACTAATTCGATTGGAATGCGTACTGAATCACGTCAGTACCTCTCATATGGCTATCCACTCGAACAGCGTGCAGTCCAGTTCACGTTTGTGAAGCGAGAGGTGTGCAAACCGAACGATACACTTTTCATCCGCGTTCGGTTTCAGTCACGTATGGTAGTGTCTATCAACACGATCGAAACGATTACCGTAATCGGTGGCGGGCAGATGGGACGAGGAATCGCCGCAGTCGCCGCACTGACGGGGTACGAAACGTACGTGAACGACGTCGACCAATCTCAACTCGAACATGCCGAGGAACGAATCGAGTGGTCGTACGAGAAGTCGGTCGAGAACGGATCTACAACGGAGGCCGAAATCGAGGAGGCACTGGACCGACTTACGTTCACGACTGACCTCGAGGAAGCGGCTTCCGACACGGACTTCGTGACTGAAGCGGCAGTCGAACAACAGGCGATCAAGGAGGACATTTTCCGAGACCTCGACGAGATCACACCGGAGGAGGCGATCCTCTCGACGAACACGTCGGGTCTCAATATTACCCGTCTCGCCGAAGTGACTGACCGACCCTCGCAAGTCGTCGGAACACACTGGTTCAATCCGCCCATGCTGATGGATCTGGTCGAGGTTATTATGACCGAACACACGCCCGAGGGCGTCGGCGATACCGCCGAGGCGCTTATCGAGTCGTTCGACAAGACGCCGATTCGGTGCAAGGTCGACATTCCCTCGTTTATCGTCAACCGGCTGATGCGGCCCTACGGCGAAGGCGCCGCGTGGATGGTGTATCGCGGCGAGCACACAATCGAGGAAATCGACTCCGCGATGAAGTTCAAAGAACGGTTCCCGATGGGTCCGTTCGAACTCGCCGACTTCACCGGCGGTATCCAACTTCGCGTCGAGGGAGAACAGGACCATCTCGAGGACGATCGACCGATGTCTTACGATACGGAAGTCTGTCCCATCCTCCATCAGTTGTACGATAAGGGCCGATACGGACGCAAGGCGAACGCCGGGTACTACGAGTACGATGAACGCGATGAGCCACAGATTTCGGTCGACGCCGGACAGGGGTTCGATACGCTACTCGTCTGGGCACCGATCGTCAACGAGGCGGCCAAAATGGTCCAGAACGACGTTGCAACCGTCGACGACATCGACACCGGTGCCCGCCTCGGTGGCAATTGGCCGGTCGGGCCCCTCGAGAAAGCCGACGAGGTTGGCCTCGACGTGATCGTCGAGAAGTTGACCGAGGTCGCTAGCCGTCACGAAGACACGAACAAGCTCGCAGAAACGTTGTCGTGTGACTTACTCGTCGAGAAGGCCAAAGCGGGTGAAACCTTCTACTAACGGTCTCGTTACACGCGAAATCGAAGCGTTGAGGACTGGGGACAAGCGCTTAGAGTTAGTTCAGTAACGACGGGACTCCGTCGCGCTTGAGCCAGCGAGCGATCGTATTCTGTTGAATTTCGTCGGTGCCGCCGGCGAACCGCCAACCGCGCTGGAGTCGGTAGAGGTACTCGAGTGGGTGGCCCTGTTGGTAGCCGTTCGCGCCACAGATCTGGAGCGATTCGCTGATCACGGTCTCTGCAGTCTGTCCGGAAAAGAGATTCGCCGAGCCGGTTCGCAAGGGATCGGGGACGCGGCCGTGCGCGACAGCATCCTCTGCTACGCGAAACGTGAGCGAGCGAGACGCCTCGAGTTGTGTGACCAGTCGGGAAAGTTTCCACTCGAGACCCTGGAATTCGGCGATTGGCTGGCCGAACTGCTCGCGATCTTGTGCGTACTCGAGAGCGTACTCGAGTGCCGCCAATGCCCACGTGTTCGAGATTGACGCCACGGCAAGACGCTCCCAGTTGAGGGCTTTGAGCTGCTGCTTGAACGCGTCCTCGCCACGCGTGAGGACGTTCTCCGGTGGGATTACGACGTCTTCCATGTAGTAGTGGGTCTGCTCGTGGCCGGCCATGTTGGTGTAGTGGTTGCTCACTTCGACTCCTGGGTCGTCGAAGTCGACAACGACGGTACCGAGGCCCTCCGGGAATTTAACCCACGTAACGCCGGCTGATGCGGCGTCGAATCGTGACACCCACGTCTTCTCGCCGTTGAGTACTAGTTCGCCGTCCCGCTCTTCGACCGTTGTGTTCATCGAATGGACATCGGACCCGGCTTCAGGTTCGGAGATGCAGATAGCGATGAAGTCCTCGCCATCCGTTAACGGCGGTAGGTACTTCTCTTTGGCCGCGGGCGTACCGAACATGTCGATAGCCCGGGGCGCCACCATGTGCAGCGAATTCAAGAACGAAGCCGTATCCGGACAAACCCGACCAACCGCCTCGTTGAGCAACATCGCTTCGAATTCGGAGAATCCCGCACCGCCGTACTCCTCGTCGAAGTTGATCCCCAGAAAGCCGTGGTCGGCGAGAAGTTCGATGTTTTCCCACGGAATCTCTCCCTCCCACCCATACGCCGCTTCTGAAAATTCGTTTTCTGCGAGGTCAGACGCCGTTTCGAGAAGCATCTCCTGTTCGTCGGTAAGCGAACTCATACCATATCCAGGTCACCGCCGCTATTTAGACGTTCTGTAAATCGTATCCGACGGGATCACTCCCAGCTGAACGCGGCTGGGACCAGTGGTTCGTAGCAATCGAGAGATTGGGTCTGTATCGAAGCCTGTCGCCATCGGCTGGTAGTCCTCGTTCGTCCGTGAATCACCTCGAATCGAACGTCGAGGCACTCGACCTGGCACGGAAAGAGCGAGAGGGAGAGGAGATGCGCGAGATGGACGTAAAGACTTAGGTGGAAGTATGCTAATCGCCAACTGATGGCAACACAGTCACCAGTGTATATCGCTGGCGCGTACGAACATCCGACACGGGAAGCGCCAGACAAATCGACGATGCAACTGCACGCAGAGGTTGCACGTGGTGCACTCGAGGACGCCGGTCTCGAAAAGGACTCGATCGACGCGTACTTTACGGCGGGAATGCCGGAGTACGAGAGCGGACTGACGCCGCTCATCATGGCCGATTATCTCGGCCTCGACGTTTCCTACGCCGATACAACGGACTTCGGCGGTTCTTCATATATCAGCCACGTCGGCCACGCGGTTGCTGCGATTCGAAACGGCACCTGTGACGTCGCACTCATCACGCTCGCAGGGAGACCACGCTCACGAGGGCAGGCAACCGGGTCCGGTGCTCGAGAGATTCGGACGACGCAGGACAGCTTCGAACGGATTTACGGCGCGACGAACATCGGCATGTACGGCATGGCCGCACAGCGACACATGCACGAGTACGGGACGACGCCCGAACAACTCGCCGAAATCCGCGTCGCCGCATCTCACCACGCACAATTCAACGAGCACGCCATGTATCAGGATCCGGTGACGGTCGACGATGTCGTTTCCTCGCGCGTCGTCGCCGACCCGTTACACCTCCTCGATTGCTGCGTCATTTCCGACGGCGGGGGTGCACTGCTCGTCGTCTCCGAGGACGCCCGATCCCGTCTCGAGCGCGAGTGCGTCGAAGTACTCGGACACGGCGAGTCAATCGGCCACCACCAAGCCGGTCGAATCGACCTCACACGCACCGCCGCCCAGGAATCGGGTAGTCGGGCGTTCGACGAAGCGGGGCTGGTCCCGGCGGACGTCGACTACGCCTCGATTTACGATTCGTTTACGATCACCGTTCTCGAGGCGATCGAGGATCTCGGGTTCTGCGCAAAAGGCGACGGCGGTTCGTTCGTCGAAGGTGGGACGCTCAAGGCCCCGAACGGCGAGTTGCCGTTCAATACGGACGGCGGTGGCCTGTGTTCGAACCATCCGGCAAATCGCGGCGGGATGACGAAAGTTATCGAAGCGGTACGACAGCTTCGCGGCGACGCCAACGACGAGGTGCAAGTCGACGCCGATATCGCACTCGCTCACGGCACCGGCGGAAGTATCGGGACTCGCCACGGCGCCGCAACGGTCGTGCTCGGAGGCGAAGACCGATGAGTTGGGAGCCACGTCCAACTCCTGAGATCACTCCCGAAACGAAACGCTACTGGTCGGCTGCCGCCGACGAGACCTTACTCGTTCGAGAGTGTGGTGACTGCGGACTCGTCCACCACTATCCTCGCGAGTACTGTCCAGACTGCTTCAGCGACGATGTTGACTGGCGAGAGGCGACCGGTACGGGGACAGTCTACTCCTATTCGGTGACGCGGACGATGAGCGGGTGGCCTGACGAAGACCTACCATTGGTTATCTCGTATGTCGAACTCGATGACGGGCCGCGACTGCTGACAAACCTTGATTGTGAGCCCGACGCGGTCGAAATCGGAACTCGCGTCGAGGTTCGTTTCGTCTCTCTCAAGTCGGCGGACGCTGCCATTCCGGTGTTCGTCCCGCTCGAGGAATAACCAGCCGACCGTATTTTGACGTTGGTGTGCGGTTACTGACGACACTCTTCGACAACCGAAGTAGGCCAGCTCGAGGGAGCAAAAAGCTAGAAAATCGCGTGATTTGATCTGTGTCGCGTCTGCCGCACTTAAGCGGACCCGAGGTGATTCTCGAGGACAGAACACCGAAACAGGAAGAACTGTGCTATTCGTCCGGGAAAAGCGAGCGTGGAAGCGTTACCATCGAAACACACAGCGAAAGCAGCACCTGTTTGCTTACCGACCTTCGAACTCCGGCTTTCGGTCCTCTAACCGCGCACTGAATCCTTCCGTGTAATCGTGAGTATCGTCCAGTTGGTTACCCAGTGCTCGCTCGTACGCAAGCCCTTCGTCGAGGGGCATCTCCAGAGCAGCGTTGAGCGCTTTGCGAGCATTTTCCAGTCCCAGCGGAGCGTTTTCGGCGAGTTCGTCCGCGAGTTCGCGGGTGCGGGAGTCGACGGCCTCAGGTTCGCAGACTTCGTTTACGAGGCCCACCTGCTCTGCCGTTTCCGGATCGATAAAATCGCCGCTCAAGACGAGTTCCTTTGCCTTCGCCAACCCGATCAGTCTCGGAAGGCGCTGCGTGGCACCGCCGTGTGGGAACGTACCGAGTTGTACCTCAATGACACCGTACTTCGCGTCGGTGGAAATGACGCGAAAGTCAGCAGGAAGTGAGAGTTCAAATGCCCCGGCCGGTGCTGCACGCTTGATCCCGACAACGGTCGGAACACGCGCGGTATCGATCGTTTTGATTACCTCTCCCAGCAGATTTCCAGTACTACTCTGTATCTCTTGCTCACCGCCTTGCTCGCCTCGCTCTAACATCATCTCGAGGTCCATTCCCGCACAGAAGACCGGGCCCTTACCGAGTAGCGCGATGGCGCGTATGGAATCGTCGGCGAGAACCTCCTCGAACGCTCGCTTGAGATCTCGAAGCACGTCTTCGTTCATCGCATTGCGTTTCTCCGGGCGATTCAAAACGACGTCAGCACGGTGTCCATCGACGTCTACGAGCACGTTTCCTGTGCCAATCTCACGCATATGCCGTAGTCAACAATCGCAATAATAATTATACCGGTATATTTCTACGTTTCTTTCAGCGATAAATAGTTGGAGACCGATTCCGCGCGTCCGTTCAGAGCGTGGCGAGTCTGGTCGCTCCGGGACGTCGAAGTCGGTCCAGTTTCACTACACGAAAATGTGAAACACACTTTGTAAGTTGTCCACACCCAACATATACCACCACAAATAACACCCTTAGTGTGTTATCGGATAGAGATAAGACGAGTATGGAAGCAAGAACGTAAACGAACTTTACCAACGTCGAAATGGACACGCCGTTACACTGTAATTCCAAACGACTCGAGAGGGGAGCGCTACGAACGAGTAGCACTATGCCACGCTGACTGCTGTGATTCCTCGGCACTCGGTAAATAACAAAACAGCGCCGCTGAGTGAAGATTCACCGTCGACTGATCAGCGCGTACGACTACCGTCGATAGCGACTCGTCATCGGAACGATAACGAAAGCGTCCAACACTTCGACCGTTGTGACAGGTGGCCTTGCGGTAATCGGCATCTACGTTCGCTCGAGCGCGAGGTCGGTTCTATTCGAGTTCGACTTTTCGTACTTTGCCGCTCGTCGTTCGGGGTAACTCCTCCAGAAATTCGATCTGCCGGGGGTGTTTGTACGCGGCGAGGTTGTCGAGTGAGAACTCTTTGACGTCCTCGGCCGTAACGTCCTCGCCGGCGGAGGTTCCTGGTGTCGGGACAACGAAGGCTTTCGGGACTTCGTTCCGCCGTTCGTCGGGAATACCGACGACCGCAACGTCGGCGATGGCGTCGTGTTCTCTCAGCAGATCTTCAACTTCGCTCGGATACACGTTGTAGCCTGCGGTGATGATGACGTCCTTTGCTCGGTCGATAATCTCGTAGTAGTTGTCCTCGTCACAGCGAGCGATGTCTCCTGTCCGGAAGTACCCGTGCTCGTCGAACGCCGCCTCCGTTTCCTCGGGCAGGTTGTGGTACCCTTTCATCACGTGTGGCCCTCGAACCAACAGTTCGCCTTCTTCTCCCTGTGAGACTTCGTTTCCGTCGTCGTCGACGACCTTGGAATCGGTCATCCGGAACGGTTGCCCGATCGAACCGAGTCGCGGACCGTACGTAGAATCGTGGCCCGCATGAGTCGCACCGCTCGTCTCCGTGAGCCCGTATCCCTCGTACATCTCCACTCCCGCAACCGACTCGAACTCTTCTTGGACCGTAACCGACATTTTTGCTCCGCCTTCACCGACCGACTCGAGACTCGAAAGATCGTAGTCGCCGAACGACTCGTCGTTAACCATATCGACGAACATCGCGGTAACACCATTGAATGAACTGATCTCGTGTTCTTCGATTGCCGCCATCGCATCGGCTGGATCCCACTGGGCGGGATCACGGAGGTAGACGCAACCGCCCTTGAGTAGCGGTTGCCACGTGCAGTGATAGACCCCGGTCGTGTGATACAGCGGGAGACTCACGAGTACCCGCTCGTCGTCGGGATCGTCGACACCGGTATTCACGCCCGCAAACCCTTGCGTTCGCAAGTTTCTGTGAGTCGAAAGAACGCCCTTCGGCTTACCGGTCGTCCCGCTCGTATAGAGTTGCGTCGCCACGTCGTCGTCCGAACGATCGACGCAGATCGGATCTCCGTCGACCGCTTCGAACGGAACGTCGTCCGGTCGAGCGTCGCCGACAGTAACGACCAACGGATCGGCTTCGGTGGCGGTTATCGTCTCCTCGACGACATCGCGCAGTTGCTCGTGAGTGACGATGACCTGAGCGTTCGAGTCCGTGAGTTGGTGTTCAAGCTCCCGCGATTGGTACTGGGGATTCGCCGGCGACACCGGCGTTCCCGCTTTGAGGCCGCCAAAGAACGCGATCAGAAACTCCGGGCAGTTTGGAACGTAGAGCAACATCCTGTCGTCGGGTTCGATTCCTCGATCTGCTAATCCGCCAGCGAAAGCCGCGGATCGGTCGCGAAGTTCGGCGTGGGTTAGCGTCCGATCATCCATTTTGATCGCTGGCTTGCTACCCCGTTCTGCGGCGGTAATATCGTGTAGCTTACTAGCATTTCCAGTTGCCGCGTCCCGAAAGTCGGTACGTTCCATGTGTACAATAAACACTCTCCACGAGGCAATGTGAAACTACCGTTTGGCCAGAATCAACGAATCGACGGAACTTATCCGCCGATCCGGTCGCCGAGCACGCTGACGATGATCATAATCGCAACCAGTGTCGTCGCGAGCGCGCTGATCTCCGGACTGAGACCCGTCTGGATCTGATTGAAGATAATAATTGGAACGGTCGTCGTTCCGGGCGTAACGAGGAACTGCGTCGCGGTGAACTCGCCGAAGGAGATGACGAACGCGATCAGCATTCCGGCGATCATCGCAGGTGCGATGACCGGAATCGTTACGTTGAGCGTCGTCTCTAATCGGTTCGCACCCATGATCATCGACGCGTCCTCGAGGCGGTCGTCGAAGGTCAAT
This sequence comes from Natronorubrum sediminis, assembly GCF_900108095.1. NCBI lineage: Archaea > Methanobacteriati > Methanobacteriota > Halobacteria > Halobacteriales > Natrialbaceae > Natronorubrum > Natronorubrum sediminis. The sequence continues at coordinate 296,233 of NZ_FNWL01000003.1, read as the reverse complement.
AGTCGAGACCGGACGATAAGGAACACGAACGGGAGTGCCAGAATCGAATGCGCGAGAATGATCTGGGGATAGCCCCGAGGTATCGAGAGAAGCCCTCCGAACCGGAGGAAGGCGACACCAGTAATCACCGGCGAGATCATCAGGGGTAACAACATAATCGTAGCGAGCGTCTCCTTTCCGCTGGTCTCGCTTCTCACGAATCCAAAGGCGGTGATCGTACCGATGATACCGGCGACGACTGCTGTCGCACACGCGACGATCGTACTCACGATCATCGCATCGATGAGTCGCTGATTTTGAAAGAGCGTCGCATACCATTCTAACGTTACACCGTCGGTTGGGAGCGTTGGCGACGATTGGACGGTGAGCGAGGTTGCAATGACGACTACCACTGGGATGAGCAAAATCGCGTAGACGAGCAGAATGACAGGGTAGAAAGCCAATCGAGTGGTGAGGTTTGTCATAGGTCGCTAAGCACCTCCGAGATGTTCGCGTAGCGGTTGAATATCCCGATTAGGATCAACAGCGCGACCGTAAAGACGACAGAGAGCGCTGCTGCGAGCGGGATACTGTACGAGAACGATTGTTCGATGATGTTTGCCATCATGAAGTCTCCTGGACCGCCCAGAATCGCCGGCGCGAGGAACGATCCGGCGGCGAGGATGTAGACGAATAGTGCGCTGGCAACGACGCCGGACAGACTCAGTGGGAAAATAACCGTCCAAAGCGTATGTATAGGCGTCGCTCCGAGAATCTTTGATGCGTTGACCAGTTCCTCATCGATCGACTGAAGGGAATTGTAAATCGGAAGAATTGCAAACGGCAACAACGCACTCGTCAGTCCGATTATGACCCCGGACGTCGAGAAGAGGATGCCGAAATCGGTCCCGAACACCTGCTGGACCGGTCCGGTTGGAAGGAAAAACAACGAGACGCCGAAGAACCGGATGATGATCGCGATCCACAGTGGGAGGAGGACGAACCCCAGCATCAACATCTGCCGCTTGGCTTTGAAGGCGATATAGTAGGCGATCCAGTAGCCAAGGATCAGGCACACGATAGTCGTAACGAAGGCGTAGGCCATCGTCCGGCCAAGCGTCCACAGGTACGTACCGCTCAGTGCCGTGCTGTAGTTCTCGAGCAGCGATCCCTCGCCGAAGTTGAGGCTCTCGAACAACAGGACTACGACTGGGATGATAAAGAAAATCGTCAGCCAACCCAGCCCGACTGCCATCAGTAACTTCGGTGTTGCTCGATCCTCGAGCACCGAGATTGTCGGGAGTTCTGGAAGTTGGACGTTCCCGAATTTCATACACAAATCACCTTCTCGGGATCGAACTGTACCGCAATTTCGTCGCCAACGTTCAGTTCATCTGACGTCCGGCTAAACGCAGTCATCATCGTGCCGTCGTCGAGTTCGACTTCCAGTTCCGCGCGGTGACCGAGGTATTCGATCGTCACAATCGTCCCGACGAACGTGTTCACTTCACCGTTGACCTGTGACGGGCGACGAACGTCGATTTCCTCGGGACGAATGTACGTCGAGATGGTGTCATCTTCTATCGATTCGACGTGCCCGTTCGATTGGACGTGGATTTCTCTCGACCCTGATTGGACGACTGGAGAGCTAGCATCGACGAACTCACCTTCGAACTTCGTCGACTGGCCGAGGAACTCCGCGACGAACTCCGTTTCTGGACGTTCGTAGAGGTTAGACGGGTGGCCCTCTTGTTCTTTCCGTCCTTCGTTCATTACGATCACTTTGTCCGACATCGACAGGGCTTCGGACTGGTCGTGAGTTACATGGAGCGTAGTCACGTCGACTTCCCGTTGGATCGCCCGAATTTCGTTTCGCATATCTTCTCGGAGCACGCGGTCAAGCCCCGTGAGTGGCTCGTCCAAGAGGAGGATGTCCGGTTCGTAGACCAGCGCTCGTGCAAACGAAATTCGACGCTGCTGACCGCCACTAAGTTCATCGGGTTTGTGGTCAGCGTGATCCAGCATTTGGACCATTCCGAGGTACTTCTCGATTTGTGCGTCGTAGTCACCCTCGAAATTCTGCATCTTCAGACCGTACCTGAGGTTCTCTTCGACGGTCATATGTGGGAATAGTGCCGAGTGCTGGAACACCAGTCCGATATTACGTTCGTACGGTGGAACGGTCGAAACGTCTTCACCACGGAGGTGAACCGAGCCGGAGGTGGCCTCGATAAGCCCTGCAATCGAGTGCAACGTCGTACTCTTTCCACAGCCACTCGGTCCGAGCAGCGTGGCAAACTGTCCCTCTTCGACACGAAACGACACGTCGTCTACAGCGAGCAAGTCTCCGTAGTATTTTGTAAGATTTTTAATTTCTAACATGCGTATCTTCTCTCTCAGTAATTATCTACTCGATCGGTTATTTCGTTGTGTACCTTAGAGCCCGATCTCAATGTTGATTGTCGCCGAGCGATACGGTCACCCCATGTGTACCGATCAACGTCAGTAGGCCCGTTCCATCGAATGGTGGTCCAAAAAACGACCGACGCAACGATAAATGGGCCACGATACCAGTACACATATTTCAGTGAAATCCCGCCCCCAGTATTAAACATTATGTTTCACATATTCCACTATACCTAAGAAATATTCTGTGTTCTGGAGTCCAATTCGTGTGGTACACAGGGCGTCTCTGCAATTCTGGCCAGAAGAAAATCCTGCCAACTCGAGTCGGGGCCCCCACTGCAGACCGGATACGATGGCAGCAGTTGGGCAAAGCGTTTTATCTGTTGATGTGGCACCAGGGCACATGGATAGTGACAACGCGGGTCAGTCTCGATCCAGACGGCGTGTACTACAAACGGGCGCTGCTGTCGCTGGACTCACCATAGCGGGCTGTCTCGGTGGGAGCGACGACACGATCACGTTTCTCTCACGCGGCGGATCGACCCAAGAAGCCGAACGAGAGATTATGGAAGAGTGGACGGCAGAAAGCGATATCACCGTCGAACATCAGGAAGCACCGAGCGACCAAGAGATGATCCAGATGATCGCAGAGAATCCTGGATCGATCGACTTCACCAATTTCGCCGCCTCGGGACTCGGTCTCGCTCGTGGCCAACACGACGGTGAACTCCTCGCCGATATCGACTACGGTGAGATTCCAAACTACGAGGAACACGTCCAAGACGAGTGGCAATCGGCACCACCCATCGACGGACACGACGATGGAATCGCATACCATATCTCTACGCACGGACTCGCGTACAGTACCGAGATGGTCGAAGAAGAGCCAACCTCGTGGGATATCGCACTCGAGTCAGAATACGATGGCCACGTCGTCTTTTCTGACATCGCGTACGCTCGATTCGGTGTCGGCGCAGCACACGCCGGATTAGACGTCAACGAGGCGCTCGACGACGAAGACCTCCGCGAGGAAGTCTACGACCAGTTACGCGACCACCACGAGTTAGTGACGACGTACTGGGCTAGTGGTGACGAGTTCATGCGGTACCTCCAAGAAGAACAGGCGGCCCTTAGTACGGCGTGGGGTGGCCGAATCGAGCAGCTTCAAGAAGACGGGTACCCAGTTGACTATACGATCCCGGAGGAAGGGGCCCCATCGTTTTCGAGTTTCATGGCGGTCGCCGAGGAGAGCGACAACAAAGAACACGTCTACGACTTCCTGAATTGGTACTACGAACCGGAACATGCGGTTCAGCACTCGCTCAATTACAAGTATCCAACACCGCTCGAGGACCCACCCGAAGAGCTCACGGAACTCCTCGAGTACGTCGAGGATCCCGACGAATTACTCTGGATGGATTTCCAACTCGTCTTCGAGCATCTGGACGAAATTGAGCAAAGCTGGGACGAGATTAAAACCGAGTAATCTCGTCTCTCAGGTCTCAGCCAGTTGAGCGTCGAGGCGCGACGAAAAATAGACGGATGTGTGAGAAATCAGAGCCCGATTAATGGCCGACGAAGTCGGGGTCTCGTTTCTCCTTGAACGCGCTCACACCTTCTGCGTAATCTTCGGTCCTCGTCGCCTCCGAGATTTCCGTAGCTTCACTGGCAAGTTGTTCGGACAGCTGTCGAGCGTACGCTTCCTCGAGCTGTCGAGAGATCGAACTCAATGCCTTGGTCGGACCCGTCGCGAGCGAGGTCGCGAGTTCCTCGAGGCGGTCGTCGAACGAATCACTGTCCGCAACCTCCGTAACGAGACCGATTTCTTCGGCTTCATCCGGTGATATTTGCTCGTTGAGCAACGCGATTCGCTTCGCCTCTTGGAGTCCGACGAGATGTGGAAGATAGTACGTCGCCGAACCGTCACCGGTCAATCCGATACCAGGGTAACCGAACTGGAGATATGCCTCCTCGTGCATAAGCGAGATGTCGCCTAACAGTGCGAGGGCAAACCCAGCGCCGACAGCCGGTCCGTCGATACCGGTGATAATCGGCGTTTCTCCACGTTTTAGCTGGTAGACAACGTTATTGAGGAACGACGCACCACGCCGGATCTGGGACGTTGCACTCGAGTTTTCCTCGAACGAGGAGATATTTCCGCCGGCACAGAATACACCGTCGGATCCGCGCAGAACGATACAGCGGACGTCGTCGTCCTCGTTGAGTTCCGTTCCGAGCCACAGTAGCTCTTCGGTCATGCCGTCGTTCAGCGAGTTCATCGCCGACTCGCTCTCGATCGAGAGGTACGCGATACCAGCCTCCGTCTGCTCGACGTTGAAGTTGTTACACTCGTTCATAGCTGTGAATGGGTTTCGTTGGTAGAGTATTGTATTTCTGGTTCAGATCAGATGGCCGCTCTCACTCGTCGAGAGCGTCCACGCGCCGCTTCTCATCGAATCGGAGGACGTTCTCGATCTCCGTTTCGTCGACGTCGTCGAACGCCCAGCGAGCGATCGAGCGGCGGTGAACCTCGTCGGCACCGTCGACGATCCGGAACGGGCGGACGTTCTCGTAGAAGTGGGCTAACGGCAGATCCTTTCCGATCCCATTCGCACCACAACACTGGATCGCGAGGTCGATGATCTCGTTCGTAACGTTCGCAGTGAAGTTCTTGGCCATCGCGACTTCGATGCGGGCGTCGCTGCGATCGAGTTCGCGGGCGGCGTGGCGTGATGTTGCCCGTGCAGCGTGTAAGCGTGTCTCCGCGTCGGCGATCCGGTGGCGAAGCGCCTGCTTGTCCGAAAGCGTCGATCCGAAGCCCTCGCGTTCGCTGATGTATGCTTTTGCGATCTCGAGCGAGCGCTCGGCCATCCCGGAGTAGCGCATGCAGTGCGTGAGTCGGCCGCCACCCAAGCGCATCTGCGCGACTCTGAAGCCCGCTCCCTCTTCGCCGACCGTGTTCTCGACGGGAACGCGAACGTTCTCGTATTTCACTTCCGCGTGGCCGCCAGTTCGCTCGGTGATCCCGTGACCGCCGAGGTGGCCGACGTTTCGAACCACGTTCACGCCGTCCGTGTCTGTCGGGACGAGGATGATCGAGGTTCCCTCGTAGGGGTGGGCGTCGAGGTCGGTTCGAGCCATTACCAGGAGAAAATCCGCGTCAGCACCGTCGGACGTCCACCATTTGTGGCCGTTGATGACCCACTCGTCGCCGTCCTTCTGCGCGGTCGTCTGCAACATTTTCGGATCCGATCCGCCGCCTCCCATCGGTTCGGTCATCGAAAACGCAGACGAGATTTCACCCTGAACGAGCGGGCGAAGCCACTCTTCTTTCTGCGCTTCCGTCCCGACCAATTCCAGGGTGTGCATGTTCCCCTCGTGCGGTGCATTGGCTCGGATCGAAAGCGCGCCGAGGAGCGATCGACCAACCTGTTCGAACGACGGTAGCATGTCCTGGAAGTCGAGTCCCTGTCCGCCGTACTCCTCGGGCATCTGCGGTGCAAAGAGATTGCGTTCTTTCGCCATCCCCCAGAACTCCTCGATCTCCGCCTCGCTGACCGGTTCACCGCTGCGAAGTGCCTCGCGCTCGCGAGGAATCACTTGTTCGTCCATGAACGATTCGACACGCGCCGCTACCTCCTGTGCTGTTTCGGAGTCGTGGTACTCCATACCACATGATCAATATACGCATTTGTAAATCTATGCTATTGAGGAACACTCACCGATTTCGGATGACGATAGAGGATGAACAGCGATCGGTACTCAATCGTCCTTGAGCTCCTCGAGGACGTCACTCCAATACTCGCTCCCGTCGAAAGACAGCTGGATTCGGTCGGCAACACCACCGTATTTCTCCTCGATTTTCTCCGCAAGCGTATCCGGCTCGGCTTCGATCGCAAATGCTGCAACCATCTCGTCGGTCACCAGTTCCGTCATCTCGTCCCACTTCCCTTCCTTCGAGAGTTCGTGTAATTCCATTCCGACGTCTTTCCAGCCGTGTAGCTCGAGGACGTCGTGGTAGGTTCTGGTCGATCCGTAGAAGGCGATGCGCTGTTTTGCCTCCTGACGCATTTCGGCGCGTCGTTCCTCGGTCTCGCCCGTAATGAGGAACGGGCTCGCAGAAAGCGTCACGTCGTTGGGGTCGCGGCCACCGATTTCGGCGCCCTCCTCGACCGTTGGGACGATGACCTCTTCGGTGTACTTCGGCGTGTTAAACGCGTGCATACAGAGCCCGTCCGACACGTCACCGGCCATCTTGAGCATGTATTCGCTGACGCCGGCAACCCAAATGTCCGGAGGACCAGCCTCGAGCGGGCCGGGATTGAACTCGTCGGTCATAAGCGAGAACTGGAAGAACTCGCCGTCGAAATCGAGTTCGTCTTCGTTGCCCTGGAAGACATCGAAGATATGTTTGAGTGCGATAACCTCCTCGCGGAGCCGCGAACCTGGGCTCTCCCACTCGAAATCAACAGAAAACCGGCGTTCGTTGTGTCCTTTGACTTGCGTACCGAGCCCGAGGATCATCCGACCATCGGTGAATCGCTGTAAGTCCCACGCCTGGTAGGCAAGAACCATCGGCGACCGAGTGAAGGACGTCGCGATTCGGGTACCGATCTCGATATCGGTAGTCTGGTCGGCGACGAGGGGAAGGGGGAGGAACGGATCTTCGTCGGTCTCTGGTGTGAACACTCCATCGAAGCCAAACGATTCGGCTTGGGCCGCAAGGTCGGCTGATTCAGTCGATAATCCTTTCACTGCTGTGTCGATTTTGAGGTCTGTCACGTTCGAGCAGACTAACGACAGGTAGAAAGATAATAGTACCGCCGAGGAATACTTCCTTAAACTGAACGTCGTTGGTCGGAAGTCACTCCGAAGAGGGTTCAATTGCGGTCGTGAGTTACGTGCTGTGTTCGGAGGCGACGACCGCTTTTATCGTGAGTCACGTGCTGTGTTCGGAGGCGACGACCGCTTTTAGTGACCTATTCTAATTACCCGAGAGATTCACCCGTAAATCATCCAAATTATTTATTATGGTCCCCCAAAGAAGAGAATACGATGACACAGATTAACAAGAGACAGGGTTCCGACGACGGGCGGGGAACGACTCGACGACGGGTCCTGCAAACGGGTGCGGTAGTTTCAGGGATTGGCCTTGCCGGCTGTATGGGTGGTGACGATGACACGCTTAGATACATTAGTCGCGGTGGGACGACTCAAGATGCCGAGCGAGAGATGTTCGAAGAGTGGAGCGAGGACAGTGGAATCGATGTCCAACACCAGGAAGCGGCCGACGACACCGAGATGATCAATCTCATCGCGGAAAATCCAGGTGAGTTCGACTTTACGAACCCGGCGCAGTTCGGACTGGCGTTAGAGCGACTCGAACACGACGGCGAACTGTTCGACGAAATCGATACTGGCGAGATTCCAAACTACGAGGAAAACGTCCAGGACCAGTGGAAGGAGGCGCCACCGATCGATGGAGAAGACGACGCGATATTCTACTACATGTCCTCTCAAGGGATCGGCTACAACCAAGAACACGTCGACGAGATTACGTCCTGGGACGATCTCAAAGACGACGATCTCGCGGGTCACGTCGCGCTGTTCGGATCACCGCCGACTCGGTTCGGGAACTGTTGTGCTGCGCTCGAGTACGACGTCGGCGAAGTCTTCGAAGACGAGGATATGTTCGAAGACGTCTTCGATGAGATGGAAGAACAGAACGAGTACGTCTTCAATTACTGGGACGCCGGTGACCAATTCATGCAGTGGATGCGAGAGGAACAGGCCTACGCGTCCTCGGCGTGGGGCGGGCGTGTGCAGGTGTTAAACGAGGAAGGGATGGACACTGAGTACGTCATCCCCGACGAAGGCGCAGTCGCCCACACGAACTACTTCGTGATAACTCAAGAGAGCGAGAACCAAGAACACGTCTACGACCTCCTGGACTGGCTCTACGAGCCAGATAGAGCCGTCGAGTTGAGCACCAGCCACAACTACCCGATGGCCATGGAAGATCCGTCAGACGAGTTGACTGAACTATTCGAGTACGTCGAGGATCCTGACGACCTCCTCTGGATCGACTGGGACTCGATGATTTCGAACCTGGATGAGATTACGGAGCGGGTCAACGACGTGATGGCAGGGTGACGCCAATAGGAGATGCAACTATCGTCTCGAGCGTTCGCAGACCGGAATTGGAGACGGCTGATTCGACTGCAAACTCGTCGGCAGCTACTGTTATTCTGTAACACGTTTCCACCTCGGGAGGTAACGTTTGTCCGTGTACACTGTCCCACCTCTCGAAAACAGCGCCGCGTTGGGATAGTGGTCTGAAAAACAGCGCCGCTGACGTTGGGATGGTGGTCTAAGAACCACTAATTGCTCGCGACGGAACCCCGTTGAGACGCGATACCGGTCGTTCGTTGGGAACGATCTGCAGCGGGATCGGGTTCGTTGGGAACGATCTGCAGCGGGATCGGACGAGATGTAGAGGGAAGTGGTAGTTCGAGAACGCCGCGAGTCAGCCAGTGGCGGATCGACGTGCCCGTCGTGTTAGCCCTCACCGTCGATAATTTGCAGTGCCCGTCGAGCCATTTCTGGAACCCGCTCTTCCATGATTGGATAGTGGTCGTCGTCGGCGTTGCCCTCGAGGTGGCGACGAAAGAACATCTCGCCGATCCCGCCCAGTTTGTAGTAGGCCAACGCGCGATAGAAGCGATCGTTCTCGAAGCGATAGCCGGTCGCTTGCTCGTAGCGCTCGACGAGTTCCGCTCGCGAGTGATACCCCTCTCGGAGCAGATACTCGGCGTCGCCGGCGGTGCCGACTTTCGTCGTGGCATCGTCCTCGTCGGGCCAGTACGAGAGGAGCCAGCCGAGATCGGTAAACGGGTCACCGATCGTCGACATCTCCCAGTCGAGCACGGCCTCGAGTTCCGGCGGTTGCTCGCGGGCATCACTCGATCGCTCGTTCGAGGATGCGTTGCGTTCCCCGGCCGGCCCGAACATCACGTTATCGAGCTTGTAGTCGCCGTGAACCAGCGTGTGTGGATGATCCGATGGGACGTTTGCCTGTAACCACTCGGTTAGTTCGTGAACCGCAGGAATCTCGCGTGCCTCGGCCGTCACCTCGAACGCCCACTCGTATTGCTGTTCCCAGCGGTCGACCTGTCGCTGCGTAAATCCGTCTGGACGGCCAAATTCCTCGAGTCCGACCGTCTCGTAGTCGACAGTGTGAATCGCAGCGAGCGTGTCGATCATCTCGGTTCCCAACCGCGTTCGATCCGTCGGCGTAGCGAACTGATCGGGTTCGTCGTCGCGGATGACGACTCCCTCCCGTTTCTCCATCACGTAGAAATCAGAGCCAATGATGTCGTGGTCTTCGGTCGCGACGACCGTCGTCGGGACGGGAACGTGGGTCGCCTGAAGCGCTTCGAGAACCGTGTATTTACGAATCACATCGTGTGCCGTATCAGCCGTCTCGCCTGGTGGAGGACGACGAACAACGAGATTTCGGTCGTCCCACGTGACGAAGAGCGTCTCGTTCGAATGGCCTCCCGGGTGGCGGTCGACCTCGAAGACGTCGGCCGAGCCGAGATGGGCTGCCAAAAACGCCTCGAGGGCGTCGAGATCAACGAGTCGGTCGAAGTAATCAGTCTGGTCGTCGGACATCCTTGGATACCTCGATCACTACCATTCAGATACATGCATAAAATCTCTCGTATCGCGCGAATGGCCTGCGTCGGTGCCACCCCCTAACGGGCTGGTGTCCATCGGTTCCGGCCTCTACTGGGCTGCGGTATATCATTTCAGGCCCAACCGCGAACCGTTCTGTGGGTGTCCTAGTAAAACGTTACAGCAGACCGTGGAGACTACACAAATTGAGAAGAAGCGTAATTTTTTGGTAGTGTACGGATAAGTTGGTCGACATGGAGATTAGCCCATCCGAAGAGCTACAATCATACATAGACGACCTCGACGAATTCATCGAAACCGAAATCGAACCACTCGAGGAAGAACACATCCAGTACTTCGACGAACGTCGGGAACATGCGCGTACCGACTGGGAGTCGGGTGGTGAACCCGACGAAGAGTGGGTAGAACTCCTCCAGGAGATGCGAGAGCGCGCGGACGAGGCGGGATTCTTCCGGTTCGCGCTCCCCGAGGCGGTCGGCGGTGACGACGGCTCGAACTTCGCGATGGCAGTGATTCGGGAGCACCTGGCCAACAAGGGGATCGGCTTGCACAACGTCCTCCAGAACGAGGCGTCGGTCGTCGGCAATACCGTATTCCCCCAGATTCTACTTCGCTTCGGAACTGACGAACAACAGGCGATGATCGAGGACGTCATCGCCGGCGAGACGGGTGTCGCCTTCGGACTCACCGAACCCGACCACGGTAGCGACGCGACGTGGATGGATACGACCGCCGAGAAAGACGGCGACGAGTGGGTCATCAACGGCGCGAAGCGCTGGAACAGCGGGATGCACGCCGCAGAGTACGACCTCGTGTTCGCCCGGACCAGCGGCGAGGACGGTGATTCCGACGGTATCACAGCGTTTTTGGTGCCGACAGACACCGACGGATTCGAGGTCGACTACTTCTGGTGGACGTTCAACATGCCGACCGACCACGCCGAAGTGTCGATCGACGACGCTCGAGTGCCGGATTCGGCGATCCTCGGCGAGGAAGGACAAGGGCTCCACATCGCGCAGTTTTTCGTCCACGAAAACCGCATTCGACAGGCCGCGGCGAGTCTCGGTGCCGCGCAGTTCTGTATCGACGAGGCCGTCGATTACGCGAACGAACGGGAAACGTGGGGGAAACCGCTCTCGACGCGACAGGCCATCCAGTTCCCGCTCGCGGAACTGCACACGGAAGCGGAGATGCTCCGTAATACGATCAGAAAGACGGCCCGCCTCCTGGACGACGAAGGCGAGATGGTGACCGAGTCGGGATCCTCGATCAGCCAACTCGTCGCGATGTGTAACTACAAGGCGAACGACCTCGTCTGTCGAGCAGCAGACCGCGCGATGCAGGTCCACGGTGGCGTCGGATACAGTCGGCACAAGCCGTTCGAACATATCTATCGCCATCACCGGCGCTACCGCATCACGGAGGGTTCCGAAGAAATTCAAAAACGTCGCGTCGCCGGCCATCTCTTCGACTTCATCTGAACGCCGCGGAGGAGACCCACTCCCGACCGATCACTCGAGTTCCGTTTTGAGTACCTTTCCGGTCGGATTCCGCGGGAGTTCGGACCGGAATTCGACCGCTCGAGGCTTCTTGTAGCCGGCAATCCGTTCTTCGACGTGAGAGATAATATCCGCCGCTTGGAGTTCCGTCGCATCGGCGTCCGGAACGACGACCGCCTTCACCCGTTCGCCCCACGTCTCGTCGGGGACGCCGATCACCGCAACCTCGTCGACGGACGGGTGTTCGTGGATGACTTCCTCGATCTCAGCCGGATGGATGTTCTCACCGCCGGAAACGATCATGTCGTCCGCTCGCCCGACGAAGTAGACGAACCCCTCTTCGTCTCGCTCGATGCGGTCGTCCGAGACGAACCAGCCGTCGTCGAATACCTCGTCGGTCTTCTCGGGCATGTTGTGGTAGCCGTCGAAGACGGTGGGGCCGCTGTACGCCGCGCGACCGACTTCACCGGGGGGAAGGCGATTTCCGTCATCGTCGACGACCTTCATCTCGAGGTTCAACGATGGACGGCCGACGCTGTCGGCCTTCTCGATCGTCCGCTCGGGCGGGAGGCGGGTCGCTAACGCTTCGGTCTGTCCGAAGCTCTCAACGAGGTCCGTCTCGAAGGTCTTCATGACGTCGCGTTTGAGTTCCGCGCCCGACGGCGCAGCGCCGGTTCCGTAGCTCTCGAGCGCCGAGAGGTCGTACGCGTCGACATTGTCGACCGACAGGAGCTGCCGACTCTGAGTCGGCACGAAGTACGAGGAGTTGATCGACTCGTCCTCGAGCAGTTGCAGGACGCGCTCCGGATCGAAGCCGTCGGTGACCACCGTCGTCCCGCCGACGTAGAGGTTGGTGACGAAGGGCACGAACGCGCCGACGTGAAACAACGGCGTGACGATGAGGTGGCGATTGCCGGGCTCGAGGTGGTCACCTTCGTAGACGCCATCGGTCGCAAGGGTCAGGAGGGTGTCGTGGGTGAAGCGACAGCCCTTCGGTCGGCCGGTCGTCCCGCTCGTGTACATGAGCGCGGCCTGGTCGCGACGGTCCGGAACGATGTCGATAGCGGCGTCCGACGCGTCCTCGAGAAATTGTTCGTACGGTGTGGTGAACTGCGGTGGCTGCTCGCCGACGTAGAGAAACGTCTCGACCGGAACGAGGGGGTCGTCGTGGATCTCGGAAATCGTCTCCGCACCGAACGAATCGAGTATCGCGACCGTGGGGCCGCTATCGTCGAGGACGTAGCGCACCTCCGATCCCTTGAATCGGTGGTTGACCGCGACCGGCCGCGCACCGATCATCATCGCGCCGACGAAACACTCGAGGGTCTCGACGTTGTTCTTCATGTACAAGGCGACCGTATCCCCGGCACCGATACCGAGAGTCGAGAGGCCGTTTGCAACACGATTCACGCGCGTTTCGAACTCCTCGTAGGTGTACGCACTGACCCGTCGTCCGTCGGAACGATAGATCGTGGCTTCTTGATCCGGAAACTTCCGCGCGTTTCGCCGTGCCACATGGCCGACTGTCAAGCCGCTCATATGGTGTCAATTGACATCATCCGGAATAGCTGTTGTGACGCGACCGATACTCCGAGGAGAGCAACGTTGCTCAAAAGCGACGACTAAATGACCGAGACACGATCAGCCAGCGAACCGAGAATACCGACTCGACTCAGGTTCGATCGGCTTCGATCAGATCGAGCATATCCTCGATCAGCCCGGGAATGATGTACTGGAACCACGCAGTTCGAACGTCGTCACTCTCACCAGTGTGGTATCGGTAGGCACCGCTGACACCGCTGTTCATCATTCGGAACGCACCGAAAACCTGCCAGTAGCGCAGGCGTTCCGGGTCGACCGTCCGGCCGGTTCGCTTCTCGTACTCGTCGTAGAACCACTCGCGGTCGACGATCGAACCCGCCAGGTTCGGTCGCTCGATCGGATCGACGAGTTTTCCGGCGAAATACTTCAGCGAGCAGTAGGCCAGATCGAACATCGGGTCGCTGATGGCCGACATTTCCCAGTCGAGTACGGCGGAGATCGACTCCTCGTGGAGTAACATATTTCCAACGCGTAAATCGCCGTGAACGAGCGTCGTTTCGGGAACCGCTGGCTTGTTCGCCTCGAGCCAACTGATGACTTCGTTCACCGCCGGTTCGTTGACGAGGTTCATCTCCTCGAAACTTCGTCGCTGCAACGCGAGCGTCTCGTCGACGACCGTCTGGGGGTCTTTCGTCTCGAGACAGGGGACGTCGTCGCCATCGAGTTCGTGGATGTTCGCGATGACGTCGACGAAGTGGTTCGGCAAAGGCTTACCCTCGCGATCCCAGGAGTCGTACAGTGACTGGCGGTCCCGCGGATTCCAAGTGACTGGCGCCGTCCCGTGTCGGTGGCCGACCAGGAAAAACGGACCACCGAGCACCGATTGATCGGCTTCGAACCAGTGCGTCTCCGGAACGGGAACGTCGACGTCGGCTTCGTACACCGACTGCATCGTCTCGAACTCGGTCTGGATATCGTTGCGATAATCGAACGTTCGATCCTCCTCGTAGCTCGGATCGACGCGTGCGACGAGTCGCTTCGATCGCTCGGTGCCGTCGTCCGTCCAGGTAGCCGTGAACGACATCGTTTGTCGGGACCATCCCTCCGTGTGGCGCTCGAGGTCGGTCACCGTCACGTCGTCGTCGGCCAACCGACCCGAGAGATACGCTGCGAGTTCGCCCGTGATGTCGTCGACCTCGAGTGTCATGGTGCATCACGTCCGAGCATCTCGAGTTGGCCCTCGACGCGGACCCGCAAGAAGTCGTACAGCGGCTCCCGCGCTGACCCGGCGTCGTCGCCCTCGAGTTCCGCGTCGATCGTCTCGAGGACGTCGTTGCACGTCGAAACGAGGACGGTTTCCAGTTCGGTGCTCTCTTCTGCAGGCGTCCTCTCGATTCGTTCCTGGGCGGCCGCAACCGATTCGACGACTGCTGGGTCGTCGCAGTCTTGTTCGATGGCCGCGAGTCCCTCGAGCAGCGAATCGCGTTGTCGAACCGTTATCTCGTGTTTCTGCCGCAGTTGTCGTGAAAGATATCGCATCGTACTCGACATCGATCCCACCTGTCCGTCGACGAACTCGTCGTCGATCTCCGCTCTGACATCGTTCTGCAGGAACGATGCGAACTCCTCGAGCACGTGTGCTGGCTGTAAGTGTGGCATTCTTTCGCAACAATCCATTGGCACCTAAAAAGATGTTTCGCCCGGTTGTCTGTTCGACTGTGGCCTCATCTTCAATTGTGTGGACCGCCGATTTTATCTTATTAGCCGTATCGGTTAGTATTCGTTCTGTGACGACGGTTGCAATAAGAGGATTAATATAGGCCACTAGTGAGGAACGAGTAGTATGGTAGACAATACCATTCAACAACCGACGAGGAGACAGGTGCTTCAGACGGGCAGCGTCGTCGCGGGAGCCGCCGTTGCGGGGTGTCTGGGGGGCAGCGACGACGACACGCTCGGATACATTAGCCGCGGTGGAATCACGCAGGACGCCGAACGCGAACTGTTCGAAGAGTGGAGCGCAGATAGCGGGATCGACGTCACACACCAGGAAGTCGCGGACGACGCCGAGATGGTCGAACTCATCGCAGCCAATCCGAACGACTTCGACTTCGCGAACTTAGTATCGTGGGCATACGAACTCAACCGACTCGAGCACGACGAGGGTCTCTTCGCGGAGATCGACGTCGATCGAGTCCCGAACTACGACAACGTGGACGACGCCTGGCAGTCTGCACCGCTCGTTGACGACAATCCCTACGGAATTTTTTATTACATTTCGACTCAGGGGTTGATCTACAACACCGAACACGGCGATATCTCGTCGTGGGAAGATATGAAAGACGAGGAGTACGACGGCGAATTGACGCTCCAGGACAGCGCCGTTTCGCGGTTCGGAAATTCGTGCGCGAGCCTCGGATACGACATCGCGGAGGCCGCGAACGACGACGACCTCTACGAGGACGCCG
The DNA here is from genome assembly GCF_900108095.1 of Natronorubrum sediminis. Classification (NCBI taxonomy): domain Archaea; kingdom Methanobacteriati; phylum Methanobacteriota; class Halobacteria; order Halobacteriales; family Natrialbaceae; genus Natronorubrum; species Natronorubrum sediminis. The sequence continues at coordinate 280,641 of NZ_FNWL01000003.1, read as the reverse complement.
TCGCAGAGATGGAAGACCAACACGAGAACGTGTTCACCTACTGGACCGCCGGCGACGAGTTCATGCGGTTGCTCCGAGAGGAACAGGCCGCCGTTTCCGAAGGGTGGGGCGGACGTGCGGAGAACCTTCAGGAGGACGGCTACCCGGTCGAGTACGTTATACCAGAGGAGGGGTGTATCACGTGGTCGACCGCGTTCTCCATCGTCGAGGAAAGCGACATGAAAGAGGAGGTGTACGATCTTCTCGACTTTATCTACGAACGCGAGAACGCCGTCGAACTGGCACAAACTCACAAATACCCCGTTCCGCTCGAGGACCCTCCCGAAGAGATCACTGAACGCGCGGAGTACACCGAAGACCCGGACGACCTCGTCTGGATCGACTGGTCCGACATCGTTCCGTTGCAAGAGGAGTTAGAGCAGCGACACAACGAGATTCAAAGCTAACGGACCACACCGTTCTCGGACGTCGATCCCGAAGAGCGAATCAGTTACTCCTCGAGTCGTGGGACACCCTTTATCGTAACCGTCTCGCCGACGATGTACGACGATGCCGGACTGGCGAGGAACTGTGCGAGATCGGCGACCTCCTCGGGACGACCGATCGTCCGGTCGGCTCTCGAGCGATCGATCGCGTCGACATCTCCGTCGATTCCCATCTGTGTTCGAACACCCTCCGTCGCAACGAGGCCCGGAGCAATGCAGTTGACCCACACGTCGTCTTCCGACCAGTCGGCCGCTACCGAGGTCGTGTAGTTGATGACGGCCGCTTTGGCTGCGCCGTAGTGACTCATGTTCTTCGAGCCACGCTGGCCGGCGACGCTCGCAACGTTGATTATCTGGCCGCCACTGTCGGCACTCATCTGTTCGTAGGCGACCTGCGAGCAGTGGAACGTCCCGTGGAGGTTGATGTCGACGATCGTCTTCCAGCCGTTCTCGCTGATTTCGGCGGGCGACGCTTGAAAGCTCGCGCCGGCGTTGTTAACGAGAATATCGAGGCTACCGAACTCGTCGACGGTCGTCCGCACGAGTTCCTCGACGGCACCACGGTCCGTCACGTCGCACTCGAGTGCGAGCGCCTCGCCGGGGGCATCGCTCTCGTTGATTTCGTCGGCGACCGGTTCGACGTTGGCCGCTTCTCTCGAGGTGACGACGACGTTCGCGCCGTCGTCGGCAAAGCGTTCGACGATGGCCTTCCCGATCCCGCTCGAGGAACCCGTGACGACGGCCGTCTGGCCATCGACGCTGAACTGCGAGCGCGTCATCGGAGAGCCTCCGTCTCGACAGGCTGGTTGGATCGTGGACGATTCTGCTCACCGTATATCGTGTGGTTCGGTACCATCGTTCTGAGTTACATGGCACTGATAATAAAATCTCGCGTGGACTACTGGCGTGGCCACCGACCCACCGATCGATAGCGGTGACACGCACTGGTCCGTCGACAGCATGCTTACACCGGAAAATAGTATCGAACGCCGTCCTCGAGCGTCGATTCGACACGCCCCTCCGTCTCGAGGTGAGAGAGCATGCCGACCGTTTCGACGAGTAAGCGTTCGATATCGTGCGTCCGTCCTGTTCGTTCGTACGCGAGATCGAACGCCGTCGTGCCGTTCGTCGAAACTGCATCGACGGTCTCCTCGAGACGCGTCTCGATATCTGCAATCGATCGCGCGACCATGGCGTCGTACTCGGCGTGTACCGGGCCGTGGCCGGGATAGACGCGATCGACGGCGTACGACGTGAGGCGGTGTAACGACTCGAGGAAGGTCGTGACCGACTCGCGAACGCCATCGTCGAAGTTGACGAGCAGTGCCGGCGCGCGAAACGGTTCCATCGCGACGTCGCCGGAGAACAGCGTCCGCTCGCCGTCGAGTTCCGTCCGATAGCAGTACTGCGAGACGTGATGGCCCGGCGCGTGAATCGGCTCGACTGTAAGCGGGCCGATGTCGACGGGGCTCCCGTGGTCGAGCCAGACGTCGACCGCCTCGAGTGGCAGTAGCTCCCGGATGGTTCGATGAAATCCGACGAGGCGGTCGGCTGCAGTGTCGAGTACGTCCTCGTCGACGCCGGCCTCGACGAGGTTCGCCCGGGTCGCCGTCGCAATCGTCTCTACGTCCCGTTGGAATCGCTCTGCGATCTGTCGTGGCGCGTACACGGTCGGCGATCCGTTCTCGAGTAGCGTCCGAACCTGCCCGATGTGGTCTCTGTGTGCGTGGGTGAGCAAGAGGTGATCGACGTCGAGGTCGTGTCGAGAGGCGGCCAAGCCGGCGGAAAGCTCGCTTCTGGCGTCGTCGCCGGGCATCCCCGCGTCGACGAGGACCGTTTCGTCACCGTCGAGGAGGTACGCCGCCGCGTGTCCCGGTGGCCATTCGACCGTGAACTCGAATCGATGCACCCGTCGCTCGATCCCACTCGCGGGCGTTCGATCGGAATCTGCCATGAACGGTCGTTTGCGAGCCGAATATATAAGCGCTCGCTGCCGATTTCGAATCAAGACGGCGCGAGTCCTTCTCGCTTACGCAGGTCGAGACGGCGAACCTTGCCCGTCGACGTCTTCGGAAGTTCGTCGGCAAACTCGATCTCACGGGGGTACTGGTACTTCGCCAGCCGTGAGCGGACGTGGTCTTGGAGTGTCTCTCGCATCGACTCGGACGCGTCGGCGTCGTCGGTGAGTACCACGAACGCTTTGGGGATTTCTCCCCGCGTTTCGTGGGGCACGCCGATCACGCCCGAGGAAGCAACCGCGTCGTGTTCGGCCAGACACTCCTCGATTTCCGTCGGGCCGATCTTGTAGCCGGAGCTAATGATGACGTCGTCCGTTCGGCTTCGAAAGGAGAGATAACCGTCCTCGGACAGCACGCCCAGATCCTCGGTTCGTAACCACCCGTTTTGAACCTTTTCGGCGGTAGCGTCCGATCGGTTCCAGTACTCCTCGAAGCACATGGGGTTGCCGTCGTACTCGAGTGCGATTTCACCGACTTCACCCCGCTCGAGGGACTCGCCGGTTTCAGGATCCTGAATCCGAACGGTGTGTCCGGGGGCGACCTTGCCCATCTTACCGAACTGGTGGTCGACCCCGAGTGCCGTGCAGTCGGCGACGAACTGCAAGGCCTCTGTCTGCCCGTACACTTCGTGTACGACGGCGTTCTCGAAAACGTCGGTCAGTCGCGTTGCCGTGTCTCGATCGAGGGCCTCGCCACCCTGAACGATGACGCGAACGCTCGAGAGATCGTATCGGTCGGCGCTCTCGGAGTGGACCAGCATGCGAAGCGCAGTCGCTGGACCGCCAGTCGTCGTCACGTCGTACCGATCGATCAGTTCGAACTCCCGTTCCGGATCGAATTCGCCGCTCGCATCGATAACCGTCGGCGTGCCGAAGTACAGCGCCGGGAAGAGACTGAGATACAGCGAACCGATCCACGACCACTCGACGACGGTGCGATTGACGTCGTCTGCACGCACCTGGAGGTTGTACTGGCCGAGCAACACTGCCGGCAGTGCACCCAGCATGCTACGGTGTGGGTGAATCACGCCCTTCGGGTTCCCGGTTGTCCCGCTCGTGTAGATCATCATCGCCGGATCGTCGGCCGGCGTCGAAACGGTCTCGAACGTCGATGGCTGTCCCTCGAGTGCATCCCAGAACGCCGTCTCCTCGTCGGTCAGCGACTCGTCACCGACGACGAGCGTGGTTTCGAGCACCCCGATATCGGGGGCAACGGTCCGGAGCGCCTCGAGACTGTCGTCGTGGGCGACGAATGCCACTGTCTCGCTGTCCTCGAGGCGAAACGACAGCGCATCCGGGCCGAGGAGGACGCTCAACGGAACCGAGACGGCACCGAGTTTCCACGCTGCGATGTGTGTGACGAGCGTTTCGACTCGCTGTGCCCCGCTGACAGCAATCCGGTCCCCGCGTTCGATCCCGCGGTCGGCGAACGCCTGTGCGAGCTGGTTCGCGTTCTCCTCGAGCTGGTCGAAACTGTATCGAGTTCTCGAGTTGGCGCTCGAGGCGTCGAAGAGCGCGGGACGGGCCTCGCCGGTCGCCCACCGTTCACAGAGGAACGTCGCCATGTTGAACGTCTCGGGAATCTCCCACTCGAAGGACTCGTACAGTTCTTCGTAGTCGTCCCACTCTTCGCGATAGAACCGGTAAGTATCCACGCGTGGCTCGATATCACTATCGTCTATCATATGTACCCTCAGAGAGGTGAACTCCTGTGTTAAAAATTCTCATTGGTCACGGGACAGAAACGTTCGGTCACCGAGACGAACACGACCGAGATTTCCGAAAGGGGAACTGTTATTATGGTAGACAGTATCTCACGAGATGGTATGGATTTAGGTATTACCGATAGGACTGCGGTCGTCACCGGCGGTGGCGGTCGAATTGGCGGTGAAGACTGTCGCAAACTCGCCGAGGAAGGCGTCAACGTCGTCCCATTAGACGTCGACGAAGACGGGGCCGCGCAAGTAGCCGAGGAGATCAACGAAACCGCAGGCGGCGGCAACGCCATGGCAGTCGCGTGTGACCTCACGGATCGAGCCGACGTGAGCGAATCAATCGGCGACGTCAGAGACGAGTTCGGCGGCGTCGACATCCTCGTGAACAACGCAGCGATGGTCGACGCGAGAGCTCGTATCGGTGACTTCGAGGACGATGTCTGGGATCGCGACGTCGAGATCAACCTCACCGGAACCTACAATATTAGCAAGGAAGTCTTCCCCAGGATGTGCGAGCGCGGTTGGGGTCGCGTCATCAATATGTCGTCGATGGCCGGCTGGTACGGCGGATTCGGTCAGTTCTCCTACTCGGCAACGAAAGCAGCGATGATCGGTGTCGGAAAGACGATGGCCCTCGAGGGCGCACAGGCGGGCGTCACCTCGAACGTCATCGCACCGAACATCGTCGTCGGCGAGTGGTCTGATATGGACCCTGACGAACTACGAGAGAACGTCGACCCCTACTTCGCGCGAATCGCCGAGGCGACACCGATGCGCGCACTGGGGAGTGAAGCCGACGTTGCCGACATGATCACCTACCTCAGTTCGGAACAGGCCGGTTACGTCACAGGCCAAGTTATCGGCGTGACTGGCGGTGTCGACCTCTTCTCCTTCTGAATTTTCCTAGCACGTCCTGGTTTTGTATTAACTGCTGGAGTCGGTTAGTCGACCAGAACACCTATCATGTTAGTGATTGCCGTACATGGTGTCATGGGTGAACACACCATTCCAGGCATCACGCGTCGGCGGGTATTACAGACCGGGGCCGTCGCAACCGGCATTGGGATTTCCGGTTGTCTCGGCGGAGGCGGTGATACGCTACAGTACATGGGACGTGGCGGTGCAACCCAGGATGCATTCAGAGACATCTTGACCGAGTGGGAGGACGAAAACGACGTCGACGTCCAGCACATGGAGGTCGCAGACGATACGGAAATGCTCAGCGTCCTCGAAGGGAGTCCCGGCGAGATCGACTTTTGCAATCCGTCGCCGAACGGGTTCGCTCAATTTCGCGAGGCAGACGTCCTCATGGACCTCGATTACGGAGAAATTCCGAACTACGACAACATCGACGGACCGTGGCACGACGCGCCGTTCCTCGAGGACCACGAGGACGGCGTCTACCGGTACATCTCGACGCAAGGTCTCGCGTACAACACAGAGGAGGTCGACGAGTTCGATTCCTGGGACGAGATCGAACGCGAAGCGTACGAAGGCCAGATCTCGCTCTTCGCTGGACCGGATGCGCGCTTTGCCAACGCTGCGGCTGCCGCGGGCGAAGACATCAACGAAATCGAAGACGACGACGTCTTCGACGCGATTATCGAGAAGGTCGAGGACCAACACGAGAACGTCTTCCAGTACTGGGAGTCGGGCGACCAACACATGCAATTTCTTCGTGAAGAACAAGCGGTAATCTCCTCGGCCTGGGGCGGCCGGGTCCTCTCGTTACAGGCTGACGACTATCCGATCGAGTACTTCATCCCCGAGGAAGGAGCCGTCACGCACAGCGAAGGATACGCGATCCCCGAAGAGAGTGAGAACGAGGAAACGGTACACGAACTCCTCAATTGGCTCTACGAACGGGACAACCTCGTAGAGCTATCGACGAACATCGACTACCCAATTCCGATCGAAGATCCGCCGGAGGAAATCACTGAATTGCCGGACTACACGGAACACCCGGACGACCTGACGTGGATCGACTGGGATGTCGTGTTACCAATGCAAGAAGAAATGACACAGGCTTTCGACGAAATCCGTAGCGGCTAGGCCGTCGACCGCGACGATACCGTTTTTAGCTGAGAGTAAGTCACACTACGAGAATACCAATGGGCCGGCACAGCCGTACTGTCGTTACCGTATCGCGTCCGCGTCCCGAAGTTCCTCGAGTTCCGCGTCCGAGTATCCCACCGCTGAGAGCACGGAATCGGTGTGCTCGCCCTGGGCCGGGAGGGTTTCGCCCGCCCCCGCTGGCGCTTCGCTCGAGCGTGCGGGGAAGCCGATCCGCGACGGGGCGTTCTCGGGTCGCTCGATCATCTCTCGTGCCTCGAGTTGTGGGTGTTCGACCATCTCTGCGGGTGTGTAGACGCCGCCGAAAGCCGCATCGACGTCGCCGAGCGCGTCCTCCCACTCCTCACGAGTCCGTTCGGCGAACAGGTCCTCGAGTTCCGCGCGCACCGTCGCGAACGTCTCCGTATCGTGGTCGTCGTGAGCGTCGATGAGGTGTTCCGCCCCGACAGCTTCACAGAAGGCCCGCCAGAACTTCGGCTCGAGCGCGGCGAGCGTGACCCATTTGCCGTCTGCCGTCGCATAGCTGTCGTACCACGGGAACTTCCCCGAAAGCGCGGTTTCACCGGGGCGCGGTTCGGCCGGATCACCAGTCAGCGCCTGATACGTGACCGACTGCGAAAACGAGGCGACGACGTCGCTCATCGCGACATCAATGTACTCACCGTTGGTGTTACCGAGTTCGCGCGATAGCAACGCTTCGGTGATCGCGAACGCGGAGAACAGTCCGCCGCTCATATCTCCGATCGGGTATCCAGGCATCTGGGGTTTATCCGAGGGAGATTCTCGAGTCATATCGAGCAGTCCGGCTAACCCGACGTAGTTCAGATCGTGGCCCGCTCGGTCCGACCACGGCCCTTCCTGTCCGTACCCGGTCAGCGAGCAGTAGATCAGGTCCTCGTTGTACGAACACAGCGTCTCGTAATCGATGCCGAGTCGGTCGACGACGCCGGGACGAAACTGCTCGAAGACGACGTCAGCCGATTCCACGAGTCGGTAGAAGGCCTCCGTTCCCTCGTCGGACTTGAGATCGATCGAGACGCTCTTCTTCCCTCGGTTGACCATCTCGAAGATGGCGCCGACGTCTCGCTCGGAGCGAGGCTGGCCGTGTCGAGCGTAGTCACCGGCACCAGTGTCTTCGACTTTGATTACTTCAGCACCGGAATCGGCGAGCAGTTGGGTCGCGTACGGGCCCGGAAGCAAGCGTGTGAGGTCGAGTATACGTACTCCGTTGAGTTGCATAGTGTACGATACACGTTGACTCACTTCAATAATAGGGTTCGGGACGGGGCGGATCCCGAAGTACCGAAACGGCTTAGCGGCCCGTGAACTCCGGCTCGTAGTCGTCTTCGGCGAACGCTCGAGCGCCTTCTTTGTGATCTTCAGTTGCCAGTAGCGGCTCGAACACCTTATTGTCGTAATCGATCCCCTCCTTGAGCGACGTCTGAGTGGAAATGCGAGCGGAATTTTTGATCGTCTGGATCGCGAGCGGTGGTTTCGAGGCGATCTTCTCCGCGAATTTCTGTGTCGCCTCGTCCAGATCGTCTGGAACGCGGTTGACGATGCCGAGTTCGTCCGCACGGGTCGCACTGATGTGATCTCCGGTCATCGCGATCTCTTTGGCCGCGGCGGGACCGGCCAGTTCGGAAATATACTGGACGCCACCGGCTCCGGGGATGATACCCAGGTCGACTTCTGGAAGCCCGAGGCGTGCATCCTCGGCCGCGAACCGGAAGTCACAGGCCATCGCCGTCTCGAGTCCGCCGCCGAGACAGTAGCCGTCGATCTTTGCGATCACTGGCACCGGGAAGTCCATAATGAACTGGTAGTGGGTGCGTTCGGGGCTGCCACCGGGGGAGGCATCCTCGAACTCGGTGATGTCGGCGCCGGCACAGAAGTTCCCCGCCGCACCGCTGATGACGACCACTCGGAGCGCGATCTCGTCGTCGTTTTGCTCATTTAGCAGTCGAAGGCTTTCGACGATGTCCTCGCGGAGTTGTCCGCTCAGTGCGTTGAGTGCGTCGGGTCGGTTCAACGTTACTCGTCCAACGCCGGTGTCTTCGTCGAATTCCACTGTCGTGGTTTCAAATGATTCCTGCATACACGCTCAGGTTCACATGAGAATACATAACTATGGCGGTGGGTGACACACGTATAACTTTATACGACTCGTCTACGACCATACTGTCGTATGACAGAACGAGACGTCTTTCTGCCAGTCGGCGCACAGCCGACGCTCGATGCGCTCGTCGATCAGGCGATCACCGCGGAAGAGCTTGGATACGACCGAGCGTGGTTTCCGGAATCGTGGGGTCGAGACGCCGTGACGGCGATCGCCACGACCGCAGAACGAACCGACGAGATCGGCCTCGGAACGAGTATCGTCAACGTCTACTCGCGCTCGCCGGCACTGCTGGGCCAGACTGCAGCGACGTTGCAGGAGGCAACTGACGGTCGATTCCGCCTCGGCGTCGGTCCGAGCGGACCGATCGTCATCGAGAACTGGCATGGACAGGAGTTCGGGAACCCGCTCAGGCGAACACGGGAGACGATCGACATCGTCAAGCAGGTTCTGACCGGCGAACCCGTGCAGTACGACGGCGAGTACTTCGATCTGAACGGGTTTAGACTGCGGTGTGACGCGCCCGACCCGGCCCCACCGATCGACGCAGCGGCGCTCGGCCCGAAAGCGGTCGAACTGGTCGGACGCTTCGCCGACGGCTGGCACGCGGTCAACTACACCAGCGGCGGCATCGAAGAGCGACTCGAGGACCTCGAACGCGGTGCCGAATTGGGTGATCGCGATCCGGATGACATTCGTGTTACGCTGTCGGTCGGGTGCTGTGCACTCGAGGACGCAGAGCGAGCGAACGAACTCGTCTCACAGCATATCGCCTTCTACATCGGCGGCATGGGGACGTTCTACCGGGACAACCTCGCTCGACAAGGCTACGAGGACCTTGCTCACGAAATCCACGACGCCTGGCAAGAAGACGAACGCGACCACGCGGTCGACCTCGTCCAGTCCGAACTTCGCGAGCAGATGGGCGCTGCCGGCACGCCGGCGGACGCTCGAGACCAACTCGAGAAGTTCGAGTCGATCGACGGCGTCGACGCGGTTTACGTTTCGTTCCCGCGTGGAGCGACGACGGACGAAATTCACGAGACGATGACAGCACTCGCACCGTAGAGGGACATGACTCGTGGTGTCATGCCAACAGTGCTATAGCTAGCAGTGATCTTTATATGGGTATTTCGACAATAGTGTAGCTGGTAATGGCGAAATCAGTAGATAGTAATCCGGGTGTCTCCTTCGGAGTGGCCCAGGAAACGGAACTCATCTTGCAGAGTATCGATGACTTCATCGAACAGGAAGTGCAGCCGATCGCCGACGACTTGGGCGAAACGGTGACCAACCCACGTCTCGGCCACGAACCGAACGGTCGCTTAACCGACGAGGTCGTCGAAGCTCACCAGGAAGTACGGCGCAAGAGCGCGGAGGCTGGGTTCTACGCGATGAATATGCCCACGGACGTCGGCGGAGAGGATGTCTCTGCGATTACCTGGTATCGAGCGAACAAACACGTCGCGAAATCCGACGTCCCGCTATCGACGAACGTACTCGCCGGGCCGGAAGGGCCGAAGCCACTGCTGGCTCAGGCCGAGGGCGAACAGGTCGAGAAGTACCTCAAGCCGGCAATGCGCGGCGAGAAGTCGACGGCGTTTGGACAGACCGAACCGGGCGTGGGATCTGACTCGCCGAACATGGAAACTCGCGCCGAGAAAGACGGCGACGAGTGGGTACTCAACGGGACGAAACAATGGATCACGAACGCGCCCTACGCCGACTTTATCCAAGTGTTCGCACGGACCTCCCCACAGGAGGAAGCCGGCAGACACGGAGGCATCACGTGCTTTATCGTCGAACCTGACGAGTACGACATCGGATCGCTAAACAACGCCGTCGGGGCGGAAGGAGTGCAGGCCGAAGTTCACTTTGACGACGTTCGACTCTCCGAAGACCGCGTGCTCGGCAACGTCGATTCTGCCTTCTACGACGCCATGTCGTTTCTGGGCCTCGGTCGGGTGGAGATCGGCGCAACGGCGGTCGGCCACGCCGAGTGGCTGCTCGACAAGGCAACGGAGTACGCCAACAGTCGGGAGGCCTTCGACGAAAACATCGGCAAGTACCAAGCCGTCTCACACAAGATCGCCCGCGGACGAGCAAACGCGTTCGCAGCCGATACTGTCGGCCTCAAGTGCGCGTGGATGCTCGATCAGGGTGAGCAGGCGATTTCCGAGTCGTCGATCCTCAAGTGGTTCGCGACCAACACCGTCTGGGACATCGCCGACGACGTGGTTCAGATTCACGGAGCCAACGGACTGGCCGAGGAGAACCCGTACATGCACCACCTCCATCGTGCCCGCATCCAACGGATCGTCGAGGGGACCGACGAAATTCAGCTCAACACGATTGCAAAGCAATACGGCGTAGAAACGTAATCAGGACTCCCAGCCAACCATCTCGCCCGCTTCGTCCTCGAGAGGCGCTTTGAGAACTTTTCCGGTTGGATTTCGCGGTAACGACTCGAGAAACACGAACTCTCTCGGTTTTTTGTAATCCGCGAGTCGCTCGCCAACGTAGCGCTGTAGTTCGTCGGCCGAGGGCTCCCCTCCGTCGATGGGGACGATTGCGGCCTTGATGCGTTCCCCCCACGTATCGTCCGGTGTACCGACGATCGCGACCTCGTCGACGGCCGGATGTTCGTGAAGCGTCTCTTCGATTTCGGCCGGGTAGACGTTCTCGCCGCCGGTAATGATCATGTTATCGGCACGGCCGACGAACTCGACGAACCCGTCTTCGTCCTGGCGAACCAGGTCGCCCGAGACGAAAAAGCCCTCGTCGTCGAAGGTTTCCTCGGTCCGCTCGGGCATTCCGTAGTAGCCGTTGAACATCGTCGGGCCGCGATAGCAGACCTGCCCGATCTCACCGGGGTCGACTTCTTCGCGAGTTTTCGGATCGATTACCTTGAAGAGGACGTTGAGGACCGGTTTGCCGACGCTGTCCGGATGGTCGAGCGCCTGACTCGGCTGGAGAAGCGTCGTCGTCGGTGACAACTCGGTCTGTCCGAACGCCTCCTGTAAGTCGGCATCAAAGGCCTTCGATATCGTCTCCTTGAGTTCCTTCCCCGACGGTGCAGCACCGATCCCAAACTCCTCGAACGCCGAAAGGTCGTAGTCTTCGAAATCGTCGACTGCCAACAGGGCCCGAGCCATCATCGGGACGAAGAACCCGGAGGTCACCGCCTCTTCCTCGATCACGTTCATGACTCGGTTCGGTTCGAACCCGTCCATCAGGACGGTCGTCGCACCCGCGTAGTAGTTGTTGACGAACATTCCGAACGCGGCGATGTGAAACAGCGGCGTTACGATCAGGCCGCGTCCGTCGACGTTGACGTTGCGTCCCTCGAAGGCCTTCTCGACGATTCCGTTGACCGTCATCTGGATGATGTTGTCGTGGGTGAGCAGACAGCCTTTCGGGTCGCCGGTCGTCCCCGAGGTGTACATCAACATCGCCTCATCGACTCGAGAGGAGACGATTTCGATGGAGTTGGTGCCGGACTGTTCACGGAAGTCGATATAGTCGTCGGCGTAGTCGGGTCGGTCTTTCCCGTAGAACAGCGTCTCACCTGGCATCGCTGGGTCGGCTGAAATTTCGTCGACGATATCCACAGCGTGATCGTCGAAGAAGAGCAGTTCCGCGTTGGAGTCTTCGAGGACGTACCGCACCTCGTCGGCCTGAAACCGGTGGTTGATGGGCACTGGCAACGCGCCAATTCGCATGGCACCGAGGTACATCTCGAGCGTCGGGATCGAGTTCACCGTGTAGACGGCGACGTTGTCGCCTCGCTCGATGCCGCGTCGTCGCAGCCCGTTTGCGACTTGATTGATCCGTTTGTCGAACGTGGCATTCGTGATGGCAGTTCGACCCCCCTCGACGGGTGTCAGTACGATCGCTTCCTTTTCGGGGAACTTGTACGCGTTTCGCTCCGCGAGCCAGCTCAGCGTCAACCCTTGCATGATACTTCCAAACACGGGTTTGATCATAGGCATTACGGTCAATACAACGCGATCGAGTCGACCGCCGGAAGGCGTTCAGGAACCGTCCTATCCGTCGGTCCGAGCGAGCGAACGATCACTCGCGGTTTCGCGATATCGGTCCGCGCGGGCCTGCGTTCGCTGCTCGCGTTTCCGACAGGCGTCTTCGGACATCATGTCCTGGCTCCACTCGATTCCCGAGTCAGTCTCGAGCGTGACGGACTCGACGCCCTCGAGTGACCCGACTCGATCCTCGACTTCGTCGATGAAAAACGGGATCTGCATGCAAAACGGCGTCGTCAGGTGCATCGAGACGGTGACGTGGCTACCGTCGATATCGATTTCCTCGATTAGTCCCATCGAGACGATGCTCAGATCGGTTCCGTTGGCCGCGCTACACGGGTCGACGATCTCGTCGAGTCGCTCGAGAATCCGATCGTCGTCCATCAGGCCACCTCCTCGGGGACGGCCGTCGTCGAGTACGGCTCGGCGAGTCCATTGTCGGCTCGATACCGAGCAAACTCGTCGTCCGTGATTCGCGACTTCGCCTCGTCGATATCCAGTCCGATGAGGTCGGCGTAGTTCTCTCCCAGAATCTTCCGTTTGTGCTCGTCGGTAATCTGTGGAAGGTCGCCCATCGCACTCGTGTTCTTCCGAACGTCCTCCGGGAACTCGAAGTCACGAAACGCCTCGAGTTGCGGTTTCGGGTGAACGGACATCGCGCCAGAACTCCAGAACAGTCGGTCCATCCCGTCCTCGCCGAGCATGCTGATCAGTTCGGCAAGTATCTCGGCGAACCGGCGCTCGTTGCCGAGCAAGATCGGCGGTATTCCCTCCAGATTGACGTAGACGTTCGGGAATCGCGCCAGTTGCCAGGCGGTTTCCTCGGTGAACGCGAACCCGCCGTGGACGATGCTGAACGTGAGGTCCGGAAAACTCTCGGCGGCGACGTCGACGTCCCGCGGATGGTACGGTCCGCGAGGCACCGGGCCGAACGGAATCGCCTTGTGGATGTCGATGAGGTCGATACCGAGATCGGCCGCCTTTTCGAATACCGGAAACGCCACGTCGGGATCGCCCATGCTCCACCCCTCGTGATGGTCCGCACTCCAGTGAGAGGGATAGAGTTTGACGCCGATCGGATCGAAGGCGTCGACTTGCTCCTCGAGCGTCTCCTCCCACTCGTCTCGGAGCGGGTCGACGGCGGCGTACGAACGGAATCGGTCGGGCCACCGGTCGACGACGGTACCGGCTTTCTCGTTGGCGACGAGGCCGTCGTGAAACGCGTACATCGGGACGGGATGAAACGTCGACATATCCGTATAGCTCTCCCGGAACAGCATGTTCGCCGTCTCCTCGACGCCCCAGTCCCGAACGAACGCCTCGGGCTCGAGACGGTACTCCTCGGTCATGATCCCGTCGACGGTGCCGTAGAGCATCTCCGTGATGCCTTCGGCATGTTGCTCGTTCCGGTAGTTCGAGGGGGCCATGTTGTACGCGTGCGTAATGGAGTCGTAGATGAACGTCTCCTCGAGGTCTAGCATAGCCACACCGCCAATTCGTTGTGTTCGTTCCGTTCGATCGGTGCTCCAACAGACCCATTGTTACCAGTTACCATACAACATCATCCACCACGTTGCCCGTCAAAAATCTGTTGTCTAGTTGTAACTACTACCAATGGGCTGTCGATTGGACCGGATCTGCTCACTCACGAGCGTTCTATCAACAGTACAGTCCCTCCCTTCGAAGCCACCCCAACTCGAGAAAAGCGGATTCAAGTCGCTCCATAACCACCAGAAATGCACAATTAGGGGTGATGACGGCGAATGGATTTATGTACTGATACGTGATGTGCTACGAACATATGTCGGACGGTAGCTATTCACAAACAGTGTCACGACGAGACGTATTACGAACGGGAACGATCGCGAGCACGGCCATCCTCGCGGGGTGTATCGGCGGTGGCGGAGACACGCTCTCGTATATCAGTCGCGGTGGAATCACCCAGGAGTCAGAACGCGAGGTCATGGAGGAGTGGTCCGAAGAGAGCGGAGTCGACGTGACACACCAGGAGGTGAGCGACGATAGTGAAATCCTCGAACTCATCGCAGCGAGTCCGGAGGAGTTCGACTTCACCAATCTCGTGCCCGCGGCCTTCTCCGAACATCGTCTCGAGTACGACGGTGAACTGTTCGCCGAAATCGACTACGGAGAGATTCCGAACTACGACAATATCAAAGATTCCTGGCAAGACGCACCGTTTCTCGAGGGACACGACCTCGGAACGTTCTACTACAATAACTCACAGGGAATCGCGTACAGTACCGAGCAGGCTGAACCGACATCGTGGGAAGACATCATGGAACCCGAACACGAGGGCACGGTGACGTTACACGACAACGCGGTTACCAGATTCGCGAATACCAGTGCACTCCTCGATATCGATCCGGCCGAGGCGGTCAACGACAACGATCTCTGGGACGAAGTTGCAAGCGAGATGGAGGAGTTCCATCAAAACACCTTCAACTACTGGGTGGCGGGCGACGAGTGGATGCGTCTGCTTCGCGAAGAGCAGGCGCATCTGGTCGAAGGCTGGGGTGGCCGTACCGAAAACCTCGTCGAGGAGGGTCATCCCGTCGATTACGTTATCCCCGAAGAGGGTTGTTTGACCTACTCGACTGCCTTCACTGTCGTCGATGAAAGTGAAATGAAAGAGGACGTCTACGACCTTCTCAACTTCCTCTACGAACGCGAGAACGCCGTCGAATTAACGCTTGGTCACCGGTATCCGGTGCAACTCGAGGATCCGCCCGACGAGATTACCGAGCGCCACGATTATACGGATCACCCGGACGACGTGTTGTGGTTCGACTGGGACGAAATCGTTCCAGTGCAAGAAGAACTCGAGTCGCTACACGCGGAAATTAAATCCATCTGATCGAGTTGCCCAGAGCGAACCGTAACAGCGACGAAATGTGGTTGATTTATTGATGGTTGCGGTGAATACCGTGTATGCCGACCCGCGAAACTGACATTCACGAGTTGATCCGTAACTCAGTCCAAGACCTCGCCGCTGATTTCGATCCGACATACTGGCGCGAACACGTCGAAGAAAAACGATTCCCCGAGGAGTACTGGGAGGAACTCGCGGGCAACGGATGGCTCGGTGTCGCGATCGACGAGGAGTACGGCGGCGAGGGAATGGGGATGCACGAGATGGCCATCGTCATCGAGGAGTTGGCGCGCGGCGGCGGGCAGGGTGGTATCATCTTCATCCTCACGCCGGTATTCGGCGGGATCAGTATCCAACGCCACGGTACGGACGAACAGAAGTCGACGTACCTCCCCCAGATCGTCGACGGCGAGATGAAATTCTGTATGGGGCTGACCGAGGCGAACGCGGGAACGAACACCCTCTCGATCGAGACGACCGCCGAGCGCGATGGGGACGAGTTCGTCATCCACGGCGAAAAGACGTTCATCAGTAGCGTCGAAACCGCGGACGAGATGTTGTTGGTCGCCCGGACGTCACCGTTCGATCCATCGAACCCGGCTCACGGCGGTACGCTGTTTCTGATCTCCGAACCCGCCGAACGTGACGCGGTTTCGCTGTCGACGCTCGACACGGCGGTGCCGTGGTTCGAACACCAGTATCAGGTCTCTATCGACGGCCTCCGCGTACACGAAGACGACATTCTCGGAACCGTCGACGACGGGTTCAAACTCATGTTCGACACCCTCAATACCGAACGCATCGCCGGCGCAGCAAGCGCGCTCGGGGGCGGACTGCGCGCGGTCGACCTCGCAGTCGAATACGCGAACGACCGCGACGTCTTCGGACACCCCATCGGTTCCCACCAGTCGATCCAACACCCACTCGCCGAGTCCTACGCCAAACTCCTGGCCGCTCGAGAAATCACATATAGCGCCGCCTCGAAGTGGGATTCCGGCGAGGACTGCAGCGTAGAGACCAACGCCGCGAAACTCCTGACGAGTGAGTTCAGCACTGAAGCGGCGTCGCGAGCGATTCAAACCCACGGCGGGAACGGATTCACGAAAGAGTACGAGGTGTACAAAATCTGGCAAAATTCACGTCTCACACAGACCGTGCCAGTGTCGAACGAGATGGCGAAAAACTACATCGCAGAGCATCATCTCGGACTTCCTCGATCGTACTAGACCGACGAGATCAATCGGGAGAACTGTTTTATCTCCTGTCGTGTTATCCGCTAGAGCATGTCAAACGGTAACATTACACGCCGAGACGCACTCGGAGGGATCGGTGTTGCTGGAGCAGGTCTCGTAGCCGGGTGCATCGGCGGCTCAGACGACGACGAACTGCACATACTCACCGATCTGTCGAGCGACGAATGGCAGGAGTACTGGGAGAACGACCTCATTCCCGGCTACGAGGAGGAGTACGGGCTCCCCGTCGAACACGAGTACACCGGTCTCGACGAAGTCGGGCGACAGCGACTCGCGACGTTGATGCAGGCACAGGATCCACCGGGAATATTCCACGCGAGCCTCCCCGAAATCGGCGACCTGGTCAATCAGGGACAACTCGCCGACGTCGGCGACGTGCTCGACGACCTCGAAGACGAGTGGGGTGAGCCGGTGTTCAAGTACCTCCTCGAGCCGATCGACGAGCAGATCGTAAATATTCCACACGGCCCGTACATCGGGTGTCTACAGTATCGTGAAGACCTTTACGACGAACTCGATCTCGAGGTTCCCGAAACGTGGGACGACCTCCTCGAGAACGCGCAGGCGATAGACGAGATGGACAACGACGTCCGTGGGTTCGGGCTCTCGGCCGGTCCGGAAGGAAAACCGGACGCCGACTTCTCGTGTTGGCTCGTGAACGCCGGTGGCGACCGGTTTCGATGGAATAGTGACGACGAAGTCGAGTTAGCCTACGAGGAAGACGACGTCCTGGCCGTTTTCGAGTTGCTCCAGGAACTCGAACAGTACTCGCCGGACCCGGCGAGTCTGGATTATGGCACGACGATCGAGTACTGGGCAAGCGGCCGTCTCGGCCAGTGTATCATGCTCAACGCGTGGGTCTGTTCGGCAGCCTACGAAGCCGGTGCGGAGGAGGTCGCGCTCAACACGAAACAAGAAGTCGTGCCCCACCGAGAGGGCGTCGATCCGGACGTTCGCGGCTTCGTAACGATGACCGGTGCACCGGTACTCGAGGGCGCGACCCACACCGACGGGGCGAAAGACTTCAATCGGTACATGTACGGTCCCGACCGACACATCGACGTCAGTTTGATGGAGCCGATGCGATTCCTGCCACCGTACGAATCGATTCTCGAGCACGAGGAGTACCGCAGCGCCGACGTGTTCCAGATTGACGATGGCTACTTCCTCGAGCGAAACGAGTACCTCCTCCAGGAGATTGCACCGCAGGTATCGGATTCGGAGAGTCCGACGACGCCGGAGACGCTCGGTTTGCTCTCGTTCGACATCGACGCCCAGATGACCAACCGACTCATCGTCGAAGAAGAGGATCCTGAGGACGTCTACGAGTGGGGGATGGACGAACTCGAGCGACGGTTCGAAGACGTCAAAGCGGCTGCGAATTACTGAGATCCGATGACTCTACTGAATCATCCCGACGATGATCGTGTCGAACAAAAACTCTATACCGATAGACAGGTAATTGTCAACGTATGCCATTCAAGGATGCATACGAAGCGGCAGCCACTCTGTACGACGACGAAGCCGGTTGGGAGGAACACGCCCACGTTGGCGACCGGCAGTCGTTCAACATCGGGACCGAAGCGCTCGGCCGCCACGGTGAGTCGGACGAGGTCGGCCTCCGAATCCGTGACTTCGAGAGCGGCGAGACGGAGACGTACACGTTCGCCGAACTCGACGCCGCTGCAAACCGGGTTGCGAACTACTTGGTCGAACACACGGACAGCGGTGCCCGAATTGGCGCGAAACTCCCCACCCAGTTCGAGCTGTACGCAGTCGTCTTCGGGACGATCAAAGCCGGCAGAATCTATCTTCCGTTGGCTCCCGTCTTCGGACCGGACGCGCTGAACTATCGACTCGAGGACTCGCGAGCGTCGGTCCTGTTTACGACCGAGAGCGGCTGTGAGATCGTCGATGCTGACTTGCCTGCACTCGATCGGATCGTCACCGTAGACGGTGGATCCGTCGACGGTTCGGTAGCCGTCGACAGCTACGACGTCGTTCGGGATCACGACGACGACTTCGACGCCGTCGAGACACATCCAGACGACCCGTTCACCCTCACGTACACCTCCGGAACGACGGGTTCGCCGAAGGGCGTGCTCAGTCCACACCGAGCGCCCGTCGAACTCTATGCATACACCGAGTACGTCGTCAACTTGCGTCCCGACGACGTCTACCTCGTTGCCGCATCGCCCTCGTGGTCGTACGGACTCAACATGGGCACGATCATGTCCGGAATCCGTGGGACAGCGATCGGTTGCTATCGCGGACAGTTCAACCCTCACACGTTCTTCGAGACCCTCGAGCAGTGGGGCGTCGACAACGCGATGATTCCCCCGACGGCACTCCGCCAGTCTCGAGCCGCCGGGATCGATCTGAGCGAGTACGACATCGATCTCCGGGTGTTGATCTCGGCGGGGGAGGCACTCGATCAGGACACCGTCGACTGGTGTGAAGAGGGACTCGGCGCGCCGCCACAGGACTCCTACGGCCTCACGGAAGGCGGGATGGTCGTCTGCAACTACGCGTTCGACGATTGGGAGGTCAAACCCGGCAGCATGGGGAGAGTCCTTCCCGGCGCGGAGGTTACGTTACTGGACGAAGACGGGAACGAAGTCGAACAGGGAGAAGTCGGCGAGATCGCGATCAAACGCACCGAATCCCCGACCGGGTCGTACTGGGGGCGTCCCGAGAAGAGCCTCGATACGTTTACCGGCCAGTGGCTGCGAACCGGCGATCTCGCCAGACGAGACGAAGACGACTACTTCTGGTACGTGAGTCGCGCTGACAACGTCATTATCTCCTCGGGCTATCGCATCGGTCCCGAAGAAGTCGAGGAGACGCTGTTGAACCACCCTGCGGTAGAGGAGGCTGCAGTCGTCGGCAAGGACGACGAAACCCGCGGCAAACTCGTCGCAGCGTACGTGACCCTCGTCGGCGAGTACGAGCCGTCGCCGGAACTCGAGGACGAACTCAGCGACTTCGCCAGAGAAGAACTCTCGAAACACGAGTATCCACGCGAAATCGAATTCATCGGTGAACTCCCGAAGACAGCGAGCGGGAAGATCAAACGCGCGGAACTCTCGGACTGATCGGCCCGCGAACCGAAACTCGTTTGGTTTCTTTTCTCGAGGATTAACGGACGATCACCAATGCAGATTGACCCACGCGATGACACCCACTCGATGTACCGAACCCTGACCGGGCTCGTCGTTCCACGTCCGATCGGCTGGATCAGTACCCGAAGCAGCGCAGGCGTCGACAACCTCGCCCCCTACAGCTTCTTCAACGCCGTCAGCGTCGATCCGCCGATCCTCATGTTCTCTCCGATCGATAGACCTGACGGCCTCACGGATACGACGCTCAACGTCCGAGAAACCGAAGAGTTCGTCGTCAATCTCGTCACCAACGAGTTCGCCGACGCGATGAATCAGACGAGCGCCGAACTGCCGTCGTCCGAGAGCGAGTTCGACGACGCGGATCTCGAGCGAGAAGCCGCTGCGGTCGTCGAACCGCCTCGAGTCGCGGGGGTGGCCGCCGCCTTCGAGTGTGAACTACACGACGTTCTCGACGTCGGCTCGAGTTCGCTCGTCTTGGGAGAAGTCGTTTCGGTCTACGTCCGCGACGACGTCACCACAAACGGAAAAGTCGACACGTCGAAACTCGACATCGTCGGTCGACTCTCCGGTGGATCCTACGACAGGATCGACAATCGATTCGAGATGGAGCGACCGGACTAATCCTCGTTCGAGGCCGCGGACTTGGCCAGAATCGCCGCGGTGAGCCATCGGGCGAACCCGGCCCCAGAATGCAAAGGGTGAACTATTGTCGTGATAACAGTTGTCATATGACTAGGTCGAACGGAATCGACGAGGGAGCGCACGGGACGGAGCGTGTCAACGACGTTTCGATACACTACGTAACCGCCGGGTCGGGCCCGCCGCTGGTCTTGCTCCACGGCTGGCCACAGACCTGGTACGAGTGGCGGGAGGTCATTCCGGCGTTCGCCAGCGAATACACCGTGATCGCGCCCGATCTTCGTGGGATGGGTGATTCAACGACGCCACTGTCAGGGTACGACAAGGACACCGTCGCGACGGATATTCGGGAACTCGTCCACGCACTCGGACACGGTGACGAACGAATCGCGCTCGTCGGGCACGACTGGGGGATGCCGACGGCCTACGCGTACGCGGCCCAGTATAGAGAAGAAGTCGCGGCGCTGTGCGTCCTCGAGGCGGGGCTGCCGGGCATCCGCGAAGACGAAAAGCGTCACTTCTGGCACACGCGTTTCCACGGCGTTCGGGACTTGCCGGAGCGACTCGTCGCCGGTCGGGAACGGCTGTACCTCGAGTGGTTCTACAAGAAGGGCGCGTACGACCCCGCCGCGATCGATTCCGACGCCCGAGACGAGTACGTTCGCTGTTACTCCCAACCCGGCGGACTTCGCGGGGGCTTCGAATACTACCGTGCGTACGACGACGACGCCGAGAACAACGCAGCTCACGCCGAAACGCCCCTCGAGATACCCGTGCTCGCACTCGGCGGTGAGGCGTCGTTTCGCAGCCTTCCAATCGAGGACATGAACGCGGTCGCGACCGACGTCGAGGGGGAGGTCCTCGAGAACGCCGGTCACTGGATTCCCGAGGAGCGCCCGGAGTACTTCGTCGAACGGGTGGGGTCGTTTCTCGAGACCGCGACAAAATAGTTCAGGGCAAAGACGACACGGAAAGGGGAGTTACGCAGACTACCGCTCCAGAACGTTCACACAGGACACCGCTCCGGTCGCATTGCGACCGATCCCGATGTTGTGCTGGAGGCCGACCTCGGCGTCGGGAACCTGCACGTCGCCAGCTTCGCCCCGAAGCTGTTCGAAGATTTCGGCAATCTGTGCGACGCCGGTGGCCCCGATCGGATGGCCCTTCGAGAGGAGGCCGCCGGAGGGGTTCACCGGCTTTTCGCCGTCGAGATGTGGAATGCCCTCGTCGATGAAGGCACCAGCCTCTCCTTGCTCGCAGAACCCGAGGTCCTCGTAGGTGATCAGTTCGGTGATCGAGAAGCAGTCGTGGACCTCGGCGACGTCGATATCGTCGGGGCCGTAGCCCGACCGCTCGTAGGCCATACTCGAGGCCTGCCTCGAGGCCGGGAAGTTCGTCAGCGCCAGGTCGTCGCCGCGCATGAACGAGTCCGTCGAGAAGCCGTAGCCGGCGACGCGAACCGGCGCGTCGGTAAACTCGCGGGAACGCTCGTCGTTGGTCACGAGCACCGCACACGCGCCGTCGGTCACGGGACAGCAGTCGTAGAGGTTGAGCGGGTACGACACGGTCGCTGATTCCATAACGTCGTCGACCGAGCACTCGAACTGCTGGTGGGCGTGGGGGTATTTCGTCCCGTTCTCGTGGTTCTTGACGGATACCTCCGCGATCTGCTCGCGGGTGGTGTCGTACTGCTCCATGTGCCGAGTCGCTCGCATGCCGAAGAACGCGGGCATCGTCACGCCTCGCCCGCGCCAGAGGCGCTCGAGGGCGGCGCCGCCGATGAGTCCTTCCGTCGAATCGAGCATCTTCTCCGCGCCGATGACGAGTGCAACCTCGATGTCGCCGGCCTTGACGGCCTGGACAGCGTTTCGGAACGCGTCGCTGCCAGTTGCACAGGCATTGACGATCTGGGTCGCCGGCTTCTCGAAGAGGCCAGTTGCGTGGGCAACGGCCGCGCCCGAGGATCCCTCGTTCGCGATATCGAGGGTGCCGTACCAGATCGCGTCGATGTCGGCCGTCGGATTGATACCGTGATCGACGCTTTCGACGAGGTCGAGGTACGCCCCCTCGAGGAGGTCGTCGAACGACCACTCGTACTTCTCGCCGAAGTCGATGATACCCGATCCCACGACGTGTGCGTCGGTCATCGTTTCACCTCGCGGGGGACCGAGAACTTGAAGGAGTTAATCGGCCGCTCGCCGTCGTCGAACAGTTCACGGAACCGGGCGACGACCTCGGTCCCGACCGACAGTTCCTCGAGTTCCGTTTCGGTCAACAGCCCGTAGACGCGAGCGGATTCGCCCGACCCGTCCGCCTGTGGCAGGTCGACGATCGCCAGCGGTTGTGGCACTTCGATGTCGTCGGGGAGGTACTCCTGGACGACGAAGGTCTGTATCTCGCCTCGTTCGGCAAGCTGTACCTCCTCGAAGGTCGCCGGTGCGTCGCCACAGCGTTTGCACGTCCGTTTTTCGTCGGGAAACGATACGTAGTCACACGACTGGCACTCGAAGGCCACCAGCCGCTGATCTTGTCTCCTGGTTCGGTGATATCGTGGTCCGCTCATGCGTTTGGCACTCCCTGGTAGTCGTATCGCTCGCGGTATTCAAGATGCTTGACGTACGGGACGTACTCCTTTGCCTCGAGTTGCTTCGCGACGGTCAACCCGTCGAGGTTGCTCGCGCCATCTGCAACCGAGACGACGAACGCGTCGGCACCGCCCTGCCCGTAGGCGACCGCACCGATCGTCGAACCGGCGTCGACGGACTCGATCGCGTGACACAGATCGAGCAACAGCGTCGCCGTTCCCGCGTAGCCGACTTCGTTCCACGTCGAGACGCGTTCGGTGTCGATCGGTTCGAGCGCCGCTCGAGCGAGTCGAAACCCGGGTGCGCTGGCAACGCCGTACTCGAGTTCTCCGTCGGTTTCGACTCGGTCGAATGCCGTCGAGACCGCCGGCGTGACTCCCTTGCGGCGCTCGAATCGAGCATCGCCGGCAGTGGCCGACTCGCCGTGTTCACGATGGCGCTCGAGAAAGCCCGTCGTCGCCTGGCCGACCGCGTCGATCGTCGCCATCGGGTCGTCACTATCTGGTCGGAGAACGAGTGCGCCAGCGCCGGCGCCCATCATCGATTCATCGTCGCCGCCGGGTTCGACTGGCATGACGTCGACCGCCGCGACGACGACGGGGGCGTCGGTCGCGCGAACGTACTCGGTTGCCGTCGCCAGCGCGTCGGCCGCTGCACGGCCGCTACCCTGGAAATCCCCGGTTCGTACGTCGCTCGACAGACCGGCCCTGTACGCGATCTGGGCAGCGATACCGTGTTCGGCGAATCGGTCGCTGACACTGGCCGTGAACACAGCTGTGACGTCGTCGGCCGCCGCCGCCGATCGGTCGAGCGCAGTCGTCATCGCCTCACTCGCCATCGTCACGTGGTTTTCGTCGCGAGCGGGAACCGCACTCTCGCCGCGACCGCGACCGCCGTGTTGGTCGGCAATATCGCTACGATCGATTCGGTACAGCGGAACGTACCCGCCAGTACCGTCAATTACAACCATCGGATCGACACCTCTGTTGAGAGAGCATGGGACAGTTAGCAAGTGGTGTGTCGACAACCGACATGATAAGTGTACGGGTGGTCGAAAGATCGACTTCGTGGTCGTATCTCGATAGATCGCTTCCGGTTCGAAAACCCGCGCCGAGACGGTTGATGTCGGAGTGAGTCGACGGATTCGGTAGTCGGAGAGAGCCGTTCACCGTTTCGGTGTCGCAAACGCGACCAGTGTCGTTGTCGGCCGTCGAAACACGTTCTCCGGCCGAGAGAAACGCAACGTCAATGAGTCGTGTTCACATGGGACAGTAACAGAGCCAGACTCACGAATAACACCCTTAGGGTGTTAATCAATGGAGAGAGTTAGTCGGGTTAGGTGTGAGAGAAAAGGCGAAGGTAGCCATATTGTATAACGAAACGTGATGGTTCGATTCGGTTACCGAAAAGGCGATCGAGTCAGCAGGTCGCACTCTCGTAGCTACTGCACGTCAGTGCACCCCTGATCACCAAACAGTTCGGCGATCAGTGTGTAACCCGTTTCAGTTGTTACGATAGACTGAGAACGTGCGGTCGTGCCACCACCATTCCGGGCGGAACCGTGGTCTCGAACTGGAGAGACCGTCGACACGATACTGTGGAGAAGTACCACCCTGCTGAAGGAAGCGACGGACGCATCGGTGCCAATAGTAGATTCGTGGATGAATCGTCTTTCCAACCTCGACTGTTGCCTACGTTCCAGAGAACGTACCACCGTCACCGGCATTACCACCGAACCCATCCAACAGCGGCGTTTCGGAACGTATCATGACACTGTGTAACAGCAAACACACATATAACGCTATGGACTGACGACTTGCTGTTTCAGCGGTGGGAAATCCGGAAGAACGAGACCGGGACGTACCGACCGCCCGGAGAGAGCCACTGGACGAATCAAAAGCGCCGATCGAATCCCTCGAGTGATGGGCCGTGCTTACCGGTTTCGTTCGGTCGCGAGTCGTGCGTCGATGAGTCGGTCTCGGTTTGCTTCGGGGGAACCGAGGAAGTTTCGCCAGCTCTTGGCCTGTTTCAGGTAGATGTGGGCGTCGTGGTCCCAGGTGAACCCCATCCCGCCGTGATTCCAGATATCGTCGCCGAAGACGCGGTGCAAGCGGTCAGCCGCGAAGGATTTCGTTGCGGCGGCAGCGCGTGCGGCGTCCGGTTTGTCTCCGTCGAGAGCCCACGCGGCGTAGTAGACCAGCGAGCGGGCACCCTGCATGTCAACCCACATATCGGCCGTTCGGTGTTTAACCGCCTGGAACCGGCCGATCGGCTGCCCGTACTGTTCGCGCTCGTTGCCGTATTCGGCGGAAAGCTCGACTGCCCTGTCAGCGGCTCCGACGAGCATCGCGGTGCCGGCGACGGAAAACCGATCCATCGCGGTTACGAGCGCGCTTCCGCCGCCGTGGAGCGGGCCGATCAGCGCCTCCTCGTCGACGGTGAGTCCGTCGATCGAAAGCTCGTACATCGGCCGGGCCCAATCGAGGCTGTCCATCCGGGTCGTCTCGACGGCATCGTGATCGGTTTCGACCGCGAACAGCGAGACGCCGTCGTATCCCTGGCTCACCCTGGTTCGGGTCGCGACGATCACCACGTCGGTTTCCCCAGCGTACGGGACCAGGGTTTTCGTCCCGTCGAGCCGGAACTCGGCCGTCTCCGCTTCACCGAGACGCTCGGCTCCCATCTGAATACTGCCCGGGAGAGGTTCGGTTTCGTCGTCGTATACGGCGAGGCTCAGACGTAGGTCGCCATCAGCGACCGCCGGGAGGTACGTCGACCGTTGGTCGTCGGTACCGAGATCCCTGATCAACGGCACGGCGACGGCCGCCGTCTCGGGGAGCGGCCCGGGCAGCGCGTACCGACCCGCCGCCTCGAGCAGTGCCGCCAGGTACACCATCCCCTCGCCGAATCCGCCGTACTCGAGCGGAACGGTGATCGCTGTATAGTCGAGATCGGCGAGTTCGTCCCACAGGTCGTCGACGACGTTCTCGCCGTCCGCCTGTCGTCTCGCGAGGTCGGTTCCGCCCTCGGATTCGATGAATTTTCGTGCGGTCTCCTGTACGCGCTCGTGTTCCTCGGTTAGTCTCGCATCCATCGTTACTCACTCCGGTGGCTCGTTTTGCTCTTGTTGTCCTTCGGCAAGCCGAGCACCCGCTCGCCGATGATGTTTCGCTGGATATCGCCCGTTCCGGCGGCGATCCACGCGCCGTACGATCGGATGTAGCCGGACGTCTCGTCGAAGGCATTGTGGCCGTTCTCCCACAGGGCCGCGGCCGGCCCCTGGACGTTCACCGCGAAGTTGAGCAGATCGTGTCTGAGTTCGTCGCTGATGAGGAGGTCCATCGACCCCTCCGGCCCGGGAGTTCCTGACTCCGCCTGTTTACTGACGTTCCTGTAGTGGGTGGCCTTTGCCGCCTGAATTCGTGCGTCGAAATCTGCCAGTTGCTGACGGATCCGGTCCCGCTCGACCAACGGCATTCCGTTTCGCGTCTCGGTCCGACAGTACTCGAGAAGGTCCAGATACCGTTGTTCGATCGAATAGATCGACGTCGAACCGTGTTCGAACGCCGAAAGCGTCATGACGACGTCCCAGCCCCGATCGATCTCGCCGACGACGAGATCCTCAGATGCGACCGCATCGTCGAAGTAGACCTGATTGAACGTCCGATCGTCGTGTGGCTGGTGGATCGGTTCCGTGCTGATTCCGTCCTGATCCATTTCGACGAGGAACACGGTGAGCCCCTCGTGTTTCTTTCCGGAGTCGTCGGTCCGCGTGACGAGGAAACACCAATCGGCGACGTGCGCGTAACTGGTCCAGATCTTCTGGCCGTTGACGAGCCACTCGCCGTCGCCGTTCGCCTCGGCGTTCGTCGTGAGGCTCGCGACGTCCGACCCCGCTTCCGGCTCGGAGTACCCCTGAC
The DNA here is from genome assembly GCF_900108095.1 of Natronorubrum sediminis. Lineage (NCBI taxonomy): Archaea > Methanobacteriati > Methanobacteriota > Halobacteria > Halobacteriales > Natrialbaceae > Natronorubrum > Natronorubrum sediminis. Next base: position 253,783 of record NZ_FNWL01000003.1, on the reverse strand, counting down.
ACCAGATCTCCTCTGCACTGAGGATCTCCGGCAGGAATCGTTGTTTCTGTGCTTCGGTTCCGACTTCGATCAGCGTCGGCGCGATGAGGTTGATCCCGATGAGGTTAATCTGTGGCGGTGCGTTGATCCGCGCCATCTCTTCGCGATAGATCGTCTGCTCGACCAACGACGCACCTCGACCGCCGTACTCCTCGGGCCAATGGACGCCTGCCCACCCATCGTCGGCCAACGTTCGTTGCCAGTCTCGAAGGAATTCGACGCGTTCGGCGTCGTCGTCGGGTAGTTCCGGGCCCTCGAGCCAACCCTCCGGCGCGTTCTCCTCGAGCCACGCGCGCAACTCGTGGCGAAACGTCTCCTGTTCGTTCGTATAGCTAAAGTCCATGGTGGTACTCTTCGTCTCCGATCAGATGGTAACACGTCAGTTCATATAATATATCCCCTATTGTCTACCTGTTCCGACGAGAGACTATCCTGGGTTCGAACCGTAACTCCGGAACGCTCACCCTCGATTACGCTGTCGTCGGGGGCTCGAGCGCTTCGATTACGTCGTCGACGTAGCGATCGAGACGCTCGCCGGGTATGGGATTGCCGTGAATGGGAGCGACGTACGTCACGTCGAGGGTGTCGAAGAGCGTTTCGAAGGCGTTACCGAGTCGCTCGCGGTCGAGGTAGTCGACGAACGGAATCTTATCGAGGTAGAACGCGTCGACGTGATCCGCTGACAGGCCACCGTCGATTTCAGCCGTCGTCAGGTCACAGTTCCCTGGGTCGTGGTAGTGTCCGAACGCCTCCGCCGTGAACAGGACGCCCGATTCGTGGTCGTAGACCCACTGAGAGACCGTTACGTCGGTGAGCAACGGATGAATGCACGTAAACGGTCGGCCGGCGAACTCGACCGGCGCGTTGAGCTGTCGGGCTTCCGCGTCCGGCAGACCGACGATTTCGGGAAAACGGCCTGTAGCGGCGACCGTCTTGATCTCACCCCACTCCGATTCGAACGCGGGAACGTTCTCGGTGTGGGGGAGCGTCGAATGGGTGAGCAGTATGACGTCCGGGCCGTTTCCGTCGGTGAGCTGATCGATTTCTGCAATAATCTCGTCGCGATAGTGGCTCGAGCCGGAATCGACGAGCACGGTGCCGTTCTCGCCTCGAATCAGGTACTCGGACATGTGCATGTGATACTCGTCGTCCGGGTGGCAACTCGAGATCCAGTGGACGTCGTCGGTGAGTTTCGTCGTCATCGATCCACCTCCGGCGGGCGCAATATGTACTCGAGTTTGCTCTCCATATTGCTCGGCTCACCTTCTCGAGACAGCGCCTCGACGGCCTCGAGGAAGCGCTTCAGGTACGCGTCCAGATCCTCGGTCAGGACCATCCCGTGGGCTGGTGCGATGATGTCGGGGTCGAGTCTGTCTCTGACGTCGTCGACGGCGCGTTCGATCGCATCGAGGTCGGCAAAGCGCATCCAGGGAAACGCCAGTGCGTGAAATCGGAACACCTGTTCGACGGCGACGTCGCGGTCGAGGTCGCTCGCGACCGTCACACAGTTCGAACTCTGATGGAGAAATCCCATCCAGTCGACCGTAAACAGGGTGTTCGTCGTTCGTTCGCTCATCCACAGCGTAAACGAGTGATCGGGGAACAACGGCGCTTCGAACTCGACCGTGTGCGTCCCCAGATCGATCGTCTCACCGGGTTCGACGTACCGAATCTCGTTTGGAACCTGATCGACGTCTGCTGGCGTGTCGGACGCGATGTGATAGAGTTCGTGTTCCGCTCCGTGTCCGCTTCCGTAGCCAGCCGCTTCGCCGGGGACCAGCAGCGTCGCATCCGGGTACGCCTCGAGGATGGTGAAGGTGTTGCCCGCGTGATTGGCCTCCGGGTGCGAGATGACGAGATAGTCGAGGGATTCCCCCTCGAGCAGGTCGTCGATCAGTTCGACGACGTGATCGCCGTTCGGCTGGGTGAGCGTATCGAACAGCAGGTTTTGCTCGTCGGAGAGGAGATACGCGTTCTGACAGCCGTGGACGTCCTCGTCGGCTCCAACCCATTCCTCGAGATTGAACTGCTGCAATTCGCTGAGCGTGCCCAGTGGAAGACACTCCTGGGTCCAGTAGAGCCCGTCGCTGAGCTCTCGATGTTTCGGCGTAGACACGGTTTCGGTCATGCTATAACATCCCACACGCTCTGTATTAGCATAGTTCTTGGTGTGTCAACGGTGAATTTCAGTCATGCTATAACATCCTGGGAATCGACGGCGATTGTCGCGAGCGTCGACAGCGGTTCGTGTCGCGGCTTCTCGAGGATGTTGTTCCCGACCCACACTATCGAAATCCGGTTGTTCTCGCCTCGAGGCAAGCTACAACAAGTCGGCCAGTGCCGTCATCGTCGCGTTCTTTTCGGCATCGGTCATCCCGCCGACGAACCCAACGCGAACCGCATCGACACCGTCGACGGCGGCGTATCGAGTGACGCGCGAGCGAACGTCCTCGGGCGTCCCCGCAGCCGCGAACTCGTCGAGGACCTCGTCGGAGAGCGCTGCGGACATCCCCGCGCGGTCGCCGTCGTTCCACGCTGTTCGTATCGCTTTGACGACGTCCTCGTACCCCTGTGAAGCTACCGAATCACCGTAGTACGGTCCGTAGGCACCGATCAGGAACGCGAGCATCGACCGGGCCTTCGAGCGAGCCTGCTCGCGATCTTCACTCGCAATACATCGCAGGATCGGACTAACGCGGACGTCGCTCGCGTCGCGCCCTCCGAGTTCGACTCCTCGCTCGAGAGCCGCTAATCGGTCTTCGAGTCCGTCCGTCGAGAACAGCTGTGGAACCCACCCGTCCGCGAATCGGCCGGTTAGTTCCGTGGCTTTCGGCCCGAGCGTCGCGAGGTCGATCTTCGGCGGCGTCTCGGGAGCGTCTCGGTCGTAGGACAACCCCCGTTGATCGAATATCTGGCCCTCGGAGGCCGAGGTTCCGTCAGTACAGATCGTCCGGATTACCTCGAGCGTTTCGCGAAGTCGTCTCAACGGACGGTCGAACGACGTTCCGTGCCACTGTTCGGTCAGCGCGGGCGAACTCGGTCCGAGTCCCAGTCGGTACCGACCGTCCGAGAGGTCGTGCAGGGCGAGGGCCGTCTGAGCGAGCACCGCCGGCGACCGGCCGTACGGCGAGAAGACGTCGTTCGAAATGCCGATCTCGTCGGTCTGAGCGGCGATCAGTGAGAGCGTTGGGACGATACTCCACCCCGTCGCTTCCCCCATCGAGACGCGGCTGTATCCGAGCTCCTCCGCTCGACGAACGCGATCGACGATCGACTCGTGCGTGTCGTGATCACCCGTCATGACGACCAGATCGAGAGCTTCGTTCATTCGATGACACCACCGGTGAGATTCGTTTCGAACCGATACATCACCCGTAGTTCCAGTCGACCGAGTATAAATTTACAGGCTCACGGGTCTGCCCGTCCGTCGTCCTCCGATTCCATTCGACGGGGGGATGGCTGCAGTATGCGATCGACCGACGATTGGGATTACCGACGTAAAAGCTAACACGTCGATACAGAAACGTAGTGGTATGGATTATCTCCCCACACTGCCGGAGACGTTGTCGCGGACGACGCGAAAGTACCCGGATCGAGAGGCGATCAGCTACCCTCGGAAGGACGTCCGACTCACCTACGCCGAACTCGACGAGCGAGTCGACCGGTTCGCGAACGCGCATCGAGATCGCGGCGTCGAAACGGGTGATCGAGTCTCGCTGTTGCTCCACAACTCCGCCGAATTCGCGGTTGCACTGTTCGGACTCCTGCGCGCCGGTGCCGTCTTCAACCCCATCAACTACCGACTCGCGCCCAGCGAGGTGGGGTACATCCTCGAGGACTCCGAGTCGACAGTTCTCATCTTCGAAGCGGCGACGCAAGAGACGGTCGAGAACGGCCGCGGTGAGTTCTCTACGGTCGAGGAGTACGTCTACATCGACGACGACGTCGAAGAAACGCCGGCGTACGCGGTCGGGTTCCACGACCTCCTCGAGAAGTCGGATACTACCGCGCCGTCAGTCTCGATCGATTCGACGGACCAGTACGCGATCATGTACACGAGCGGGACGACCGGTCGGCCAAAAGGCGTCGTCCACTCCCACCGGGATGCGACCTACCACAACACGCTCTACGCCGGCCAGATGGGGCTACATTTCGCGGACGTCGGCATCTCGGCGATGCCGTTGTATCACAACGCGGAACTCAACTGCGGACTCCTCGCGCGAATCAACCTCGGCGCGAAGACGGTGATCCTCCACGACTTCGACGCCCGACGCGCCCTCGAGGTCGTCGACGAGGAACGCGCGACCCACCTCTTCGTTGCCTCGCGGATCTGGCGACAGCTCCTGGAGACGTCACGCGAACTCGACTCGTTCGACGGGTCGTCGCTTTCTCTCGGCGTCTACGGCGCGGCACCGATGCCGCCGTCGCTGCTCGAGGAGTGCATCGAGACGTTCACGGAGGACTACGCCACGGCCTACGGAATGACCGAGATGGGGCCGTGCGCGACGTTCATCCTTCCCTTCGAGGTCCGCGAGCATCTGGAAAGCGTCGGTCGCGCCGCGCCGAACCACGAGGTTCGCATCGTCGAGCCAACCGAGGACGAGGATCCGAACGACCCCGTCGGTCCCGACGATACCGTTGAAACGGGTGAGACGGGTGAGATTATCCTCCGGGGGCCGCCGATGATGAAAGAGTACTGGAACGAACCGGAGAAGACCGCGGACGCGATTCGCGACGGCTGGTTCTTCACGGGCGACGCGGGGTATCTCAACGAGGACGGCTACCTCTTCTTAGTCGACCGGATCGACGACATGATCATCAGCGGCGGCGAGAATATTTACCCGACCGAAATCGAGAACGTCCTCTACCAATACGACGGCGTCGCCGAGGCCGCAGTGATCGGCGAAGCGGACGACGACTGGGGCGAACGTGTCGTCGCGTACGTCGTTCCAGACGGTGAGCTAACCGCGAACGAACTCGAGAGATTTTGCCGCGAGAGCGACGACCTCGCCGAGTTCAAGCGCCCGCGCCATTACGAGTTCCACGAGGAACTCCCGCGAAACCCCAGCGGGAAAATTCAGAAGTACAAGCTCCGAAACGAGAACTGATCGCGGGAAACTGATCCGTTACGGCGGTTCCGGTCGTACTGTGGGTTCGGAGACCCCGCTCGAGGAGACCTGTCTTTCACGAATTGAAGCTGAACGCACGGAACCACTTCGCCGAACAGCAGCTATATATCGCCGGCTGTGCCAGACACTGTGTATGCGCGCCGCAGCGTTCACCGGAATCGGTAGTCCGGAGCACGTCGAAGTCGAATCGTTCGCCGATCCCGAGGCGAACCCCGGAGAGGCGGTTCTCGAGGTCGAGGCCTGTTCGATCAACCACCACGACCTGTGGATCCTCCGCGATGGCTTCCGGGTTGAAGAAGACCAGCTGCCGTACGTCACGGGGATGGACGTTGCCGGCACCGTTTCGGCGGTCGGCGACGACGTCGAGAGCGTCGAACCGGGCGACCGCGTTCTGCTCTGTCCAAATCAGACCTGTGGCTCCTGTCGGTACTGCCGTGACGGGCCGGAAACCCACTGTGAACGATTCAATCTCTACCACGGCGGCCTCGCGGAGTACGCGGCGGTCGACGCCGATCGACTTATTCGGCTCCCGGACAACGTCGACTCCGTGGACGCGGCAGCGATCCCCGTGGCGTACATGACCGCGTTCCGTATGCTCGAGGAAGCCGACGTCGGCCCCGGTGACCTCGTGTTCGTCCCGGGTGCGACCGGTGGCGTCGGTGTCGCCACCGTCCAACTCGCCGACGTTCTCGGCGCTCGGACGATCGGAACGTCGACCTCTCGAGAGAAACTCGATCGGCTCGAGACGCTCGGCGCCGATTACGTCATCGAATCCGGCGATCCCGACGAGATTCGCGATGCGGTCCTCGAGATTGGCCGCGTCGACGTGACGATCAACCACCTCGGTGGCCCGTACACCGAGGTCGGACAAAACGTCCTGCGACGCGGCGGACGCATGGCGATCTGCGGACAGACGGCGGGGCCGACCTCGACGCTCACGATGGGGGATCTCTTCTTGAATCACAAGCGGATCATCGGGAGCACGATGGGAACACAGTCGGATCTCGAGCGTCTCGTCGATCTGGTTGCCGACGGCCGACTCGATCCGGTCGTGTACGAACGCTATTCGCTCGACGACACCGATCAGGCGTTCGCCGATATGGACGATCGAAACGCGCTCGGCAAACTCGTCGTCGAGCCCTGACTCTTTGTCACGTCGTTCGACTCGAGCGGAGGCGAATTTTCCGCGCCCTCCTAACCCGGCGTCGAACGCGGCAGTTTCCGTCTCTCGACTCGCATCAGACCGACTCGGTTCGCTCGCTCATCGCCCCACCAATGGTGTCACCTCAGTCGTCTTCTGTCGACACGTATGGGCCTCGGACTCCGTCCCGATTCGGTCGATCCGTGGCGATCGAATTGTCCGAGTGCGGCGTTCGTCTCGACGTCGTCTACCCGATCCGATCGAGACGGCGAGAAGAGAATCGGCGCGTTAGACGCGCTCGATGATCGTCGCGATACCCTGCCCGAAGCCGATACACATCGTCGAGAGCGCACGATCCTGACCGGTGCGCTCGAGTTCGTGGGCGAGTTTCGTAGTGAGCATCGCCCCGGTCGCCCCGAGTGGGTGGCCGTGAGCGATCGCGCCGCCGTTGACGTTGACCTGTTCCCAGGACGCGCCCGTCTCCTCGAGCCAGGCACCGACGACGGAGGCGAACGCCTCGTTGACCTCGAAGAGGTCGATGTCCGAAATATCCAGGTCGGCTTGCTCGAGGACTTGCTTCGTCGCCGGAATAGGGCCTTTCAACATCGTCACGGGGTCGACACCGACGACCTCCGTCTGGACGATTCGAGCCATGGGTTCCCAGCCGTGTGCTTCGGCCGCCTCTGCACTGGCGACGAGCAGCGCCGAGGAGCCGTCGACGATTCCCGAGGAGTTGCCGGGGTGGTGGAATCCATCCCCCTCCTCGCGGAACGCCAGCGGCAGGTTCGAGAGCGTCTCGAGGTCGGTTCCGGGACGCGGGTGCTCGTCCTGTTCGATAACGATCTCTTCTCCCTCGAGTTCGGTCTCGACGGGAACGACCTGGTCGTCGTACCGGCCATCTTCCCACGCCTCGCCCCAGCGGCGCTGTGAATCGACGGCGATCTCGTCGAGTTCCTCACGTGAGAGGTCGTACTCCTCGGCGATCCGTTCGGCACCCTCGCCCTGATGGGTTCGTTCGTCGAAATGGTCGAAGTACGTGTCCGTGAGTCCACTTCCCTCGCCGCCGTCCGATCCCATCGGCACCCGAGTCATGTGCTCGACGCCGCCCGCGATCAGCACGTCGTGTTGACCGGCCATGACGTTCGCCGCGGCGAAATTGAGCGCCTGCTGGCCCGAGCCACACATTCGATTGAGTTGCACACCCGGAACGATATCGCCCCAGCCGGCGACCATCGGCGCGAGACGGCCGATATTGAGTCCCTGCTCGTCGATCGGCGAGACACAGCCGTAAATGACGTCTTCGATCGTCTCGGGTTCGAATCCGTTACGTTCTCGAAGCGCCTTCAGTGGCTCTGCCGCGAGGTCTTGTGGGTGTGTATCTCGAAACGATCCGTCCCGCTTTCCGAACGGGGTCCGTACTGCGTCGACAATCACTGCTTCTTTCATTGATGCGTGTGCCAATACCACCCGCGGTAGTAATAGGTTTCGTTTGTATTCGTCGTGCGACAGGTCACACGCTGAATAGCCCGTTCAGAGAGCATTGAACCGGTTGGACCGACCGAGATTCTTGTGTGAATGAGTCGCAATCCGTGTCGAGGGGGCGTATTCAGCGTTTGCGCTCGCAAGTTTCTCAGGAACCACACACTGATCGCAAGAAGCGTTCGAATTGTCCCGGGGTCACGTCTGTGTTGCCACTCGAGGCAGTGAGACAATGGTCGAAAACTGTTGGCATACGATGGTAGCACGGTGATAATTGAGGAGAGTTTCTTCAAATACCGCATATAAAAAGAGAATGATTAACCATTTGTGCGGCAGTAACAGACAATTCCGCTAGGGAAACATACAAACGGTCGGACCGCACACCTTGACCCACGCACCCATGGTAGAGAAAATCACACTCACGCTCGTAGACGGAATACCGCCGGATTCGAGAGTGTACCATTACGACGAACTCCCGGAACGTGCGAAGGAACGGTTTCCCCGTCTAATCGAAACTGACGAACGAGATATGGCAACTCCTAAACAGATTTGCAACACGTTCGAGTCGGACGATATCATCAAGTTCACCGACTACTATCGGATCACGGTTCGTCAGGAGTCGTCTCGAGTGTGACTTCTCGCTCACGAGTCGCGGTGCTGGCCACGATGACCACGGTGGGACGTTCGTAGCCCGATACGCATCTCGAGTCAGCGTTAGAAACCGGGTTCTGTGAGTCGTCTCCGTCGCTGTGAGAACGGCGAGGGTGAGTCGTGTGTCGCCTCTCTCTGGTACGGAAGAAATTGTATCGACCCAACCGGGACATGGATTTCCTGCGAACTCGGTCAGTAGATACCAAGGTCGTACCGATTGTCTCCTAGACGTCTCCCCTGTTCGAACCGTCGTCACAACTACTATTACGCTACTAATGAGAACACGAACATGGACGGGCTGACTCTTGGAGACCTCGCAGAGACGAATGCGCGCAAGTATCCCGACGACGACTGCCTCGTTTCGCTCGTCGATGGAACTCGAGACTCGATCACGTTCCGCGAGTTCGACGACCGGGTGAATCAGGTCGCTCGAGTGCTCGCTGACCGCGGGGTCACCGAGGACGACCGAGTCGCCGTTTACATGCAAAATCATCCGGAGACGATCTACTCCTACTACGCTGCGATGAAACTCGGGGCCCTGCCGGTACCGATCAACCACCGGTTCAAAGACGAGGAAGTGGGCTACGTTCTCGAGGATAGCGGCGCGTCGGTGTGCCTCTTCGACTCCGAGGCGAGGGAAACGATTTCGACGGTCGCTAGGAACGACGACGTACAGATCGGTGAATACCTGTACCTCGGAGCGGACGTTCCCGCCTTTGCCGACGGCCTCGATGCCGCCCGCGATGGTGTTTCCATTGATCGCGTCGACGTCGTGCCGACTCGACTCGACGCCGCCGCGCTCATGTACACGAGCGGGACAACGGGGAAACCGAAAGGCTGCGTCCTCACTCACGACAACGTCATCCAGAACTCCGTGAACACCGTCTACAGCTGTCATTTCGAGGAGCAGGAAGATCGATTTCTCGTCGTTACCCCGCTGTTTCACATCGCGGCGTTCGCACTGTTCAATAACACCTTCTACTGCGGATCGACGACGTATCTGATGAACGAATTCGATCCTGCTCGTGTGATGGAGGTCATCGAAACCGAACGCATTACCGGCTCGTTTTTCGTACCGACGATGAGTCGAGCGCTACTCACTGTCGACGAGTTCGAAGACTACGATCTCTCCGCCTTCGATCACTACATGACCGGTGGCGCACCGTCCGGCGAAGAACTCAAAACAGCGATTATCGAATCGTTCGACACGAATCTCTACGAGGTGTTCGGCCAGACCGAAACGTCCCCTGTCACCTGTCTGCTCGGGCCAGAACACGCACTCGAGAAGCCAGACAGCATCGGGAGGGAGATCGTCAACGTCGCCGTTAAGATCGTCGACGACGACGGGGACGAAGTGGATCGCGGCGATATTGGTCGAATCGCGTACCGCGGGCCGACCGTGTTCGAAGGGTATCTCGGAATGCCCGAAAAGACCGATGAGGTGTTCGACGACGAGGGGTACTTCGTCTCTTCTGACCTCGTCCGGCGGGACGAAGACGGATTCCTCCACTTCATCGGGCGATACGACGATATGATTATCTCTGGCGGAGAGAACATTCACCCCGCCGAAATCGAGGAAGTCTTGCACGAACACGCACAAATTTCGGAGGTCGCCGTTGTCGGCGTTCCAGACGAAGCGTGGACCGAGCGCGTGAAAGCGGCCGTCGTACTCCACGATGGCGAGTCGCTGACCGACGCGGAGGTCAGCGAGTACGTCGGGAGCCATATTGCCGACTTTAAGAAGCCCCGTGAGGTCGAGTTCCACGAGGAACTACCGCGAAATCCGACCGGGAAGATCCTCAAAGATGAACTGATATGAGACGCCGTTGCGCCTCGATACCGTAGAGTAGGGGTACAGCTGGTCAGGAGAGTATCTACCGGTACGTCACGAGACGAAATTTGTTGACCGGTATTCACTACCAGGTGATTTACGCCTGCCGCGTGCGATGCATGATCAGCTGTCGCGTGCTAACTGCACGCAGAAGGCAACTGAGAATGCATGGAGACTACAACACCGCCTCAATATCAAAACGGTAATTGAGTTTGTTCTAGTGTATCGATGGAGTACGTATCGACGGCAATCGTCTAGCGATTTTAAGGCTTGGTAGCAAGAGTATTCAACCATGACTGATCGCTCCGACGATACCGTTCTCGAAATCGACGAGATCGACCGACGAATCCTCGAGATCCTTGCGAACGATCCTCGAAGCCCGTACGCAGATATTTCGGACGAACTGGCACAGCACGGAATCGAACTCAGTAGCGAAGGGGTCCGCCGACGCGTGACGACGTTACTCGACGACATGACGAGTTTCTTTCTCCCTCGTCCGGAACGCAACAGTTGGGAAATCGTTCTCGTCACGATCAAAACCGAGAACTGTGAGAACTCGAAGCGAGATGCGTTCGAAGCGATGGCAGACATGGATTTCTGGTTCGTCGCCGAAGGATTCGGAACCATCGACCTCTACGGGATCATGACCGCGAAATCGAATTCGGAAATTGGAGACCTGCTCGTTCGTCTGGAGGCCCTCGACTCGGTGAGAGAGATCAATCACTTCATCGAAACGGATCGAGCCGTGAATATTAGGAACTACCTTCCAGTTTATTAATAAGCGACACAACAATTGGATCGCCCCCGGCCAATGCGCGAGTGCTGTCGGTGGTGGGAGGTGCGAAACGACAACCCTGAGGTGAATTTAGACGGGTGGTTCGAACGTGATCGTTTCGAACGCGGTATCGACCGTGGATTCCGGGTGTACCGTCGCTAGCAGATACTCCGTCTCGTCGGCGAAGTAATCCACGAGACGGCGTGTCCGTTCGGCGTCGAACGCACCGAGCGAATCGAGGACCAGTACTGGTGTGACCTCGTCGACATCGTACGTGATAAACCCAGCCAACGCGAGAACGAGACCGATCATTTCACGCTCGCTCTCTGCGAGGTGCTCGATCGAGTCCGATTGGACCTGGCCGTCGACTTCTCGAGCAATGACGAGTTCGAATGTACCGTCGAGCCAGACGCGCTCGATTCGATCGAATTCGAGGACATCGAGCAGATCGTCCATCGTGTCGTTGAACACCGTTTTGAGTTCGTTCTCGAGGTTTTCGATCCGATCAGTTAGCGCCGTGATTTCTTCAGAGAGTTCGTCGACCGCCTCTCGTTTTTGTTGGAGCGCAACACGTTTGTCACGGAGCGATTCACAGGTCTCTTCGAGTCGCTCGATCTCTCGGCGAAGCGTCTGGATTCCGACCCTCGTCTCCTCGATCTCGTCGGTCAGTTCCGATCGTTCAGAGCGCTGGTCGGCAGCCTGTTCAGCGATCTCGTCGTCGAGTTCTTCGAGTTGTTCTCGGATCGACTGGCGACGCTCGCGTTGCTCCTCGAGGGAATCACGACGACTCTCGAGTTTCTGTTCGACGTCTCGTTTTTCCGTCTCGAGCCGTTGTATTTCCGACTCGGAGCGTTGGACCTGCTCGATCTGCTCGGTGAGTTCTTCGATCTCCGGTTCACGGTCTCGTTTTCGTCGTTTATCTGTTTCGACGAGTTCCGTCAACTCGGCAACGGTCTCCTCGATATCGTCGACGGGTGACGATCGTCCACACGTCCAACAGGTCACTTCATCTCCCATTAGCCCCGAATCGCGTCCGAGCACGCCGGTAAACTCGGAGTTGAGCATTTCTCGGTTGGTGGTGAGCGCCGATTGGAGGACGTCGAGGCGCTCACGGACCTCGTCGAGTTCAGATCGGGCGTTCTCGCGTTCTACTTTGAGTGTCTCGACGTCGGTTTCTTCGACAGCCTCGCGGGCGTCTTCGAGATTTTCTTCGATTTCGTTTGTGCGCTGTTCAAGGCGGTCGGCAGCGGCCTCGAACTGTTCGATCTGTGAGTCACAGTCGGCTTCGTCAGACCGTAAGTCCGCACGCTCCTCTCGTAATTCCTGGAGGGTGTCGTCGGTATCAGTCGTTTCCTGTTTCGCGTACAACGTTTCGAGCGTCGATTCGAGTTCGTCGAGTCGGTCGCGTTTGTCCGTGAGTTCCTGTTCTTTGTTATCGAGACGGGTATCGATATCACTAGTCGACTCAATTTCGTTGGTAAGCTCCCGCTTTCGGCTTATTTTCGACGACCGCTCCTCTTCGAGTGCTTCGATGTTTATCGGCTCTTTGAGCAGCGACTCGACGTCGTCGTTACGGGTGACAGCGCTCCTGAGCGAATTAGTTTCGAGTAATCCTGCAAACCGCTTGAGAAGGGTGGCGTCGTCGGAATCGGTAACCCACGCCTCACCATCCGTCTCGATACCGGCCGTCGTTCGCTTCGCAACTCGCTCGACTTGCCTATCACCGACTGATAACTTCACGCGGGCTTCATCCGCGCCGCTTCGGATCGGAACCGACCTCCCTCCGAGTGCGAAGAGGAGTCCCTTGAGGAACGAACTCTTGTTCGCTGCGTTCGGGCCCTGAATGAAGGTTGCTCCCTCAGTAATAGAGATTTCTTTTCGTTCGATACCCCCAATATTTTCTAGTTCAATTTGAAGTGTGTGATCAGACATGGTTAGTCATCGCAATCACAAACGTAGCCCCGTCGGATCGCTCGATCCGCGGGAACGCGCGTGTGACAGTTTTCGCATTCGAGTTCGACGTTCACAGAAACCGTAATCTCACTACCCGTGCTCAGCTTCCCTTTATTTTGAAGCGAACGAACAGCTTCCTCGATTTTCGTCGTCGCGTGATTTTGGGATATTTCAATCGCTTCCCGTTCCCATTCGCCACTCGAGAGTTCGACATCGGAATCAAGACAATCCTTTAGATGGGTCCGAATGACACCGTAGGAAACGAAGTCCTTCCGCAACTGCTCGGTCGGAACTCCTGCGTTCGATAACTCAGTAGCAACTTCCTCGGCAATCGCTTTCTCTGACTGCAGTCGCTCGTACTTCGATTCGGCTTCATCGCCGAGAGTCGAAAGACCTGCACGGTCCATTTCACGACGTAACATCAGCGTGTTGAACCAGTCCGCAAGTTGCCTATAGCCTTTTCGCTGAGATTGATCGGCTTGCCACTGCTGAAGTAGTTGTTTTTCGTATCGCTCCATACCATATTCGTCTAATATTCGACAAACTTTACACCCATACCCACTCATCACTCGTGTTTTTCACCCATTCTAGATAAGCACGTCGGTTCAAATCACCACACTAATAGTTTGAGTTTACTATCAATGGCCCTGGTGAGTCATTAGAGCGCGTCGACTTCGACCGATAGAACGAGGAAGAGACAACGAGAAACCGCCGATGCCGGTGTCGGGTAGTGTACACTTCACGAAGAACGCAGTCACGGTGGCTACAAATGCTATTGGTGGTCGTACGGATCTTCTCGAAGAGGCACGCGACCGCACCACCACCTCGCAAATGAGGAAGAAGTGTCGTTTACGGACCTCGAGGCGGCAGTGTAGAGCCAGTAAGAATGTGTTCGCCGGTAACTGTGGCCTCAGACACGAGCCGGCACATGCCCGGGCGTCTGGGGCCGTCCACCACGAATATCTTTGTGACACCCCTATAGAGCAGATTCGGAAGAGATACCGAGCGCTGTAGACCGCATATTAGAGATGACAGGAATAATATCTTTATTTCAGATTGTCACTACCGATAGTTCACAGTAGAAGTTTCTACTCAATATATTCCTCGTTATGATGGATCATCTCGACCAAATCTTTGTCGGAAATTGCAAAGTGCCCTCCGACAATGTGGTGAGAGGAGCCAATACAACGGCTCTTGGCTGCAATAACGCACAAGAACGGCGTTGTGTCGACTGAGTTAGCCAAATAGTGCGACGGTCAACAACGAACGGTCGATAGTCGGCGCAAGCGACTCATCGGTGTGGAATCGCTCGAGCAGGCCGTTTCTGATATACACCCAGTCTGGGAGAAAGCGCAAAACGAATTCGCAGAAACGGTCCACGGACCACCAGAGAGAGTCGAGATTAACCGCCAACATAGACGCCGACGCTCGTCCAACAATATCTCGACGAAACCAACGAACTCGAGATTAAGACGTTGGAAAGGGTTCGATCGTCGTGCTAAACGGGGTCGCGCATTCAGGCGTCGGCCGTCACAGGCCGTTGAGCCTGTAATAGCCTCGGCTTCGTTACGTCACCAGTGGCCGATTCCGAACTAAATTCGGTTACAGAGTGCTGGAGACTACTACAGACGGTACCCACCAACCGATTCCCTAAGCCACTTGCTGAACTTATAACAGTGAACGACAGCGTCCGTGTCCCACCCCCATTTTGTGTGAGTAATTAATTCTAGTATCCACTGTAGTCGGCACCTCCGCTGGCATCCGTGTGATGAGTGATTGGTCAGTTCGATGTGTATTATAGTAGTGGACAAACTGTGCAAATCGTTCTCTGGGTACTCTACTCACCTACCCGCAAGTTGAGAAGGCGGTTACGCTCCATCTTGACCCACCTACACAGCGCGGAGACCGCCAGAGGTTCGTCTCGTGCAAAGTGCGGTTCAACGATATACGCGACAGCTTTCGACTCGAGTTCGAGAAGTGGCTCACCCGTCAGTGAGCGAGAGAATGCGGAGGGGAGAGCGAAACGTTCGAACACAATGATTCGAGATTCGTCACAGATTCCCGACTCACGAAATTGTTCGTCTGAAAAGTAGTGGGCCAACTCGGATTTGAACCGAGAGCCTCCACCTTATCAGAGTGGCGCTCAACCTGATTGAGCTATTGGCCCGCGTCGCAATCAGTAGTTGCCGGGTGGTACGTTTAAGCGTTTCTTTCTTGGAAGACTGTGAGAACTGCTACCGAGTTGGCTCTTCCCCGTCGTCGTCGGTCGATTCTCCCGACGCGTCCGACGTGCGTTCGTTACCCAGATCGACCGTGTAGGATTGCTGACCACCAGCGTCGACGGAGTAGTCGTCGGCACCGAGGTCGACCGTTCCATCACCACTCGAGCCAGTTTGGGTCTCCTGAGCCATCTCTTCGTCGGGGAAGCCAAACGTCCAGACGTTCCCACTCGCGAAGCCGCCGGTTTTCTTGTCCGCGTAGGGGACGATCACGAAGCGCTTGAGGCCGGCCCGAATCGGGATCCGGGTTAGCGGTAAGACGAGCAAGAAGCCAAGGAGGTCCGTGACTAATCCGGGGGTGAGCAGGAAGGCACCGGCTGCGATCAGGAGGCCGCCGTCTAAGAGTTGGTTCGTCGGCGGCTCTCCCTGAATCATCGAGCGCTGCATCTTCCGGATGGTTCGACGACCCTCGGCACGGACGAACACCATGCCGACGAGCCCGGTCAAAACGACGAGTAGCACCATCCCAACCCAGCCGAGGTACGTCGTCTGGCTAACGACGACTGCCAGGATCACCGCATCCAAAAACGGGATGAGCATCAACGCGAAGAGCCACCGGAGCATGCCACGATATAGCCGGTGGAGGGTGAAAACGCTTTACTCTCGTGTCTCACTCGGCGAGGCGGCCACTCGGCTCGTCGCCACCCCAGCTATCGGCGACTTGGTAGTTCAGCAACTCATCGATCCATTCTCAAAACCGGGCGACGCAGCCGGTTCGAACGAAGGGCTTACGCGTGCGACACTCGAGGCTCCCGTATGGACGATCCGACACGCGTCGAGTGGCGCGAGTGGGGACGGGAGGCCTTCGACGAAGCGGCTGATGCCGACGTTCCGCTCTTGCTCTCGCTCACGGCGACGTGGTGTGACCACTGTCACGAGATGGATGCAGAAACCTACGCGGAGCCGCGAATCGCGGCACACGTCAACGACAGTTTCGTGCCGATTCGGGTCGATGTCGATCGGTATCCACGCGTTCGCGACCGGTACAACATGGGCGGTTTTCCCTCGACGGTTTTTCTCGCACCCGACGGCTCGGTGCTAACCGGTGCGGGGTACCTCGGGCCCGACGGCATGCGACAGGTGCTCGACAGCGTTCGGACGATGTGGGACACCAAGGGAAGCGGCGCTGGACGGATCCCGCGTCCGCTTCGCGAGGACAACCCGCCCGCGGGTGAGCTTTCTGGCGACGTCGAGGCCGCGATGCTGGGCCAGCTCACGGAGGCGTACGACGAAACTGCCGGTGGCTGGGGCCAACAGCCGAAGTTCCCGCTTCCGGACGCCCTCGAGTTCGCCCTCAAACGCGACCAGCAGATGGCGCTGCGTTCGTTCGACGCGGTGAGTGCGAATCTGTTAGACGAGTACGACGGCGGCTTCTATCGGTTCGCGACCGACCGAGACTGGACCGGCTTGCAACACGAGAAGCTGCTCGATTCGAACGGTGCGCTCGTTCGTGCGTTCGCGAACGCCTACCTCCACACGGGGAAAGACGAGTATCACCAGCCTGCTGAACGGACGATCGAGTACCTCACGACGACGCTGTGGAACGACGACGTCGACGCCTTCGCGAACAGTCAGGCTCCCGGTGACGACGATGCGCACGGACTCGACGCGACCGACCGGGCCGACGCGGACGAACCGCCGGTCGACGACGGGGTCTTCGCCGGGTCGAACGCGCTCGCTATCGAAGGACTACTGACGTACTACGCCTACACCGACGACGAACGAGCGCGACGGTACGCTGAGCGCGCCCTCGAGACCCTGCGGTCCGATCTCGTCGACGACGGCGTCGTGTCCCACGCGCTCGAGCGCCCCGACAGCGACAACGGAACCGACGCAGCACCGTTGCTCGTCGATCAGGCCCGCACGCTGTCGGCGCTGACGACCGCCACGAGCACGCTCGAGACCACCGTTCTCGAGGAGGCGACGGGCGTCGCGGACGTGACGATCGAGGAACTCCACGACGGGGAGTCGTTCCTCGACGGCCCGACGACGGACGTCGGATTGCTCGATCGGCCGCTGCGGCCCCTCGACGCGAACGTCACGTTCGCGGACGCACTCCTCGAACTGTCGGTGCTGACCGGCGAAGATCGGTATCGCGAGTACGCTCGCGAGACGCTCGAGGCCTTCGGCGGTGCGAGCGACCGATTCGGCGTCCAGATCGCCCGCTACGCGACGACCACGGCGCGTCTACTCGATGGGCCGCTGGTGATTCGCGTCGGAACCGACCCCGGGACCGACCTCCATCGAGCCGCGCTTCGACTCGCCGACCACGAGAAAATCGTCGTTCCGAACGCCGACGACCTCGAGGCGGGGAGCGCCCGAGTCGAACTGGGTGACGACGTTTCGGACGCCGCACAAACGCCCCAGGCGTTGAGCGAACGGGTGCAGTCCCTTCTCGAGTGAGTGAGCGGGTAGAAGAGGGCGATCAGGGGCCGAGAGCAAACCACCACAGCGTTTATACTCCTTCGGTCGGTCAGTCAGCATATGGCCAGTCTCAGGGATCTTGGACTTTCGGAATACGAGGCTCGGGCGTATCGGTCACTTCTCAGTACCGGCCCCACAACAGCAAAGGAGTTGTCACGGGCGAGTGACGTCCCAATGGGGCGGATCTACGACGTTCTCAACAGCATCGAGCAGTACAATCTCGTCCGCAGCCAGACCGCGAGCCGCCCGAAGAAGTACGTCGCCGTCGAGCCGTCGACGGCGTTAGATCGGCTTCTCGACGACAAGAAACGCGAACTCGAGGAGAAGGCAGACCAGTACGAGTCGATCGTCGACGACCTCGAGGACGAACTCGATGCCGCCGAACCGGTCGAAGATCAGTTCTGGACGGCGGCCGTCGGTCCCGACGAAACGGTCGACCTCTTTCTCGAGCGACTGGCAGCCGCGGACGACCACATCGTGATGGTGTCGGCGGATTCGGCCCCCCAGTGGGATTTAGAGACGGTAAGTGAGGAAGTCAGCGCCCAACTCGAGGACGCCCTCGACCGAGGCGTGTCGATAGACGTACTGATGACCCGCGAGATGGTGGGGTCACTCTCCGAAGCGGTCGGTCGACGCTATCGGGAGGCGCTCCAGCACCGAGACGACTTCGACGTTCGGACGAACGACGACGTCACCGGTTCGTTCAACATTATCGACGGCGTAGAAGTCTGTATACAGGTCCCGAACCCCCTCTCCTCGAGCGACGCGTTCGGAATGATCGACCTGAAGGACCCCGAGTTCGCCGCGAACGTTCACGAAGAGTTCGTTCCTCGATGGAGCGAGGCCGAACCACTCGAGTTCTGACGACTGTCGTTCCTGCCGTTGCCGATTGTGTCCGTCGAGTTCGCAACCGGATCGGTTCGAACGCGAGAAATAGCGAGCGCAGTGAATTCGGTGTTGGGTTAGTAGGAGCCGTCGACTTCCTCGCGCAGCGTCTCCATCTCGACCTTTCGCTCGGCGTGGGCGTTGTGCTGGTGGATCGACTCGTCGTTGGATTGCTTCATCGTAATCACGGCATCGTCCGCGAGGTGGTCGAACTCGTCGACGACGCCCTCGGCGAGTGCGCGAACGCAGTCTTCGACGAACTTCGCGTCGGAGTGTGCCGCGTAGGTCATGTGATCTTCGTCGGGTCGCTTCGCGAGATTGTAGATGCGAGCACTCATAGCGTCGCGGGCGATGTCGATAACGTCGTTGAGGTCGACCTCCGGATCACCGTTCGCTTCGACGGTCAGCGTCGCGTGTCCGCGCTGGGAGTGACCCGGCTGTGGGACCTCGTCCAAGAATTCCGTGATCGTCTCCTCCTCGACGCCGAGGTTCTCGAGCGTCTGTTTCGCTCGCGCGGCAGACATGCCCTGCGAGCACGGACAAACGGTCATCCCCGTTACTTCCGCACCGATTTCTTCGCGGGTGCCGTCGTCGGTCGCCGTCGCCGAGGCGATGATATCGACCGTGTGTTGGGTCTCGCGGTCGCTCGCGGGCGTCTGTTCACGGCGCATGAACTCCGCTTCCATCGAGACCTTCGCCGTGGAGGTGTAATCGTGTTTCTCGAGGAGTCGTTCTGCGGCGTCGCCACAGACCTCTTCGACGCGGTAGGCCTCCTCGCGGGTGGCTTCCTCGAGGATTTCGTCGATGACCTCCATGTTGCGGCTCATGTCCGCACCCTTTCGCCACGCCGGGAGGTCGACGAAGACTTCGAATTCAGCAGTCAGCACGATCGGTCGTTTGCCCTCGCGGGCGATCTTGACGAGTTTGTCAACGCCGGTGACGCCCACCTGACTCAGGCCGACGGTCACGTCGGGCGACGTCGCCTGTACGTCCGGAAGCTGGTGACTCATTGTCCGCATTCGGGGGAGGATGCGATTCAAGCTTTCGGAACGGGTGGGTATGGAAAGCGGGTTCCCCGAATCGCTCGAGGAAGGGCGAGTTGACAAGCGCCGCGTCGTCCGACGGCCCGATTTTCTTTAAGTGCTTCTGGTCACAAGGTGTAGATACGACGGACGAACGGTTCTCCTCGCGGTGTCGGTCGGTCCGAAACGTAGTGACTCGAGTTGATCAGTCCTGGGTCTCGAGCTGATCAGCCCCAGGGTTTCGAACTGACCAGTCGGGGTTCCCGAGAACGGACCCCGAAAACTCGCGTCGGAGCCGACTATTCTTTAAGTGCTTCTGGTCACAAGGTGAAACTACGAAGGGCATTTTGGGCCGGTCGGACCGTCCCGCGAACTCACGTCCTCGAGTGACAGCTATGGCCACCGTTCCGGACCACGTCTCTGAGGGCGTCGACAGTCTGTTGAGCACGCTCGAGCGAAAGCACGACATCGAAATTTCGCTGGCGGTCGCACGCGGCAGTCACGCGTGGGGCGGAGCGAGTTCGGCGAGCGACTACGACGTGGGCTTCGTCTACGCGGCGAGAGATTTGCGTCGGTACGCCCACCTCGAGGAGCCCCCGTCGACGATCCACGCGCGAGGGGACGAAATCGGAAACGGTCGACGGGACGCAGAGAGCGAACCGCAGGGACAACGGGATGCGGAGATCGACCTCCAGGGCTGGGACGTCCGAACGTTCGCGCGGTTGCTCGCCGAGTCGAACGACGGCGCGATCGACTTCCTCAGAAGTCCGATTCGCTACCGCGAGGAGTACGATCCGGCGGACCTCGCCGCGTACGTCGAACGGACGTACAACCCGATGGCCCTCTATCACGCGTGGCGGGGAATTGCGACCAACAACTACCGCAAGTACATTTCACACCACCTGGTGCGGTCCGACGATACCCTCTTTCCGATCGTCGAAGTGAACGCGGACGGCGACGCGTACGTCGTCGAGACCGACGACGGAACGACGACCGTTTCGGCCGACGACGAGCGATTCAGCGAAACGCAGACCAGACCGACGGTCAAACGAAACCTACTGATCTGCCGGGCCGCGATGGCCGCCCGGTATCTCGAGGCAACCGGCGAACGAGGCGATCACGAGTTGCCCGCCCTCGAGTTCGAGACGTTCCTCACCGAGCAGGCACCCACCGTCTTCACCGACGAGCGAATCGAACGCGCCCGAGGGCTACTCGAGCGAAAGCGAGCGGGTGACGGGGACGTGACGATCGGTGACACCGTTGGACGGAACTTCGCACACCCCTCCGGAGAGATCGATCCGGCCGTGCACGCTCGAGACGGCCCCGAACGCGAGCGACTGGACGAATTCGTCGACGATTACATCGAGACGACTGGCGAGTCGTCTGTTCTTTAAGTGCTTCTGGTCACAAGGTGAAGCTACGAGGAGCTTTTCGCCGACGGTATCGAACTCGAGCAGCTACCGGTATCGCTCGAGTGAGGGTCGCTCTGTGAGAGAGATTCGCACCATCGAGCGAGCCTTTTTCTGTCTGCCTGTCCGAGCGAGAGGTAATGAGAGACGACGGGGCCGACCTCGGTTCGGGCGTCGATCAGCCACGAGCCGTCGGTGACGACCCACAGCGTGAGTTCGCCGAAAAGCGCCGCCTCGAGACCCGTCCCGGGTCCGGCGCGTTGTCTCGCGCGGACGTCCAACGTGATTCGACGGTCCGCCAGTGGGGCGTCGTCACGCCGAGTGCGACGGTCATCGGCCGTGCGGAAACCCCCGACTCGGACCTCTCCGAACGCATCCGTCGCCTCCACGACGAACAACACGGGGCGACCCCGGGCTACAGCGAGCGCGCCCACAGACTCGATCGACTGCGAACGACGCAGGCGTTGTGCAACGCACTCGAGGTGACGCCGTGGCAACGCGACCTCGCACTCGGCGTCATGGACGAGATCGATCTGACCGAGTTCGGGAGCCAACGAGCGATTCCGAAGGTCGCACTCGTCGTGATCCGTCACGTCGTCGACGAGGATCGAAAACGGTACTTCGGCCTCGACGACATCGACGCGCAGTCGCTGTCGGCCGATCGGATGGACGAACTGTTCGGCCAGTACCGGGCACACGATATCACTGACGAAGAGACGTTCAAACGGCTTGCCGCGGAGTACGGCCTCGAGACGACGAATCTGAATCGGCTCCGACGCGTCCTCAAGTCCCAACTCGAGGATGAGCTGCCAGCCTACGGTCGGAACCCGTACCGAGATCCGAATCTACCGGCCGTCACGGGGACGAACGACGGAGGAAGCGACGGCGCGAGCGCAACTGCGGGCGGAGACGCGGAGACAGAATAGGCGAGGCGGAGTCGGGCTGTTCTGTCGCTCACGCGGCCCCCGAGCGGTGTGCAAACGACGGATTGGTGCCCTCGCTTCTCGCAGCTTACTCGAGCGCGGCTTCGACGGCGTCCATCGCGCGGTCGACTTTCTCCGTGTCGGCGTTGTATCCCATGTGGCCAAGTCGAAGGATGTCGTCGGCTAACTCGCCGAGCCCCGTCGCGAGCACGATTCCGGCCTCGTCGGCGACCTGCTGTTGTACGCGCGTCGCTTCGCCCGGCAGGTGAAACGCCGTCACGGTGGGCGATGCGCGCTCGGGGTCGGGATACAACTCGAGGCCGAGCGCGTCGCCGCGCGCTCGACACCGGGCGGCGGCCTCCTCGTGACGGTCGTAAACGGCCTCGAGGCCCTCCTCGAGGACCAGATCGAGGGCCGCGTCGAGCGCGCTCACGTTCGCGGTGAGGTGCGTGTAGGGGAATCCGTCGGAGACGTCCCGCCAGAGCAGGAGGTTAGTGTAGCGCGAGGAGGGATCGCGGGCCGCCATCTGCTCCCACGCCCGGTCGCTGACCGCTGCAGTCGTCAGTCCCGAGGGTGCGCTGAAACACTTCTGGGAGGCCCCGAGACAGACGTCGATTCGATCGGTCGGGACCGGCGTGCCGCCGAGCGACGAGACGGCGTCGACGACGCTGAGCACGTCGTGTTCCTCGAGCAAATCCAGCACGGGTCCCATGTCGTTGAGCGTTCCCGTCGGCGTCTCGCAGTGGACCATCGTCGCGACGGTGAACGGCTCGCCGGCAGCGTCGGCGTCCTCGAGCGTCGTCTCGATCGCCCCGAGATCGTAGCCCTCGTCGTACGGTGCGGAGACCAGTTCAGCCTGGCCATCGTAGGAGTCGACGAAGTCCGCGAAACCGTCACCGTAGAGGCCGTTCGAAATGCAGAGGACGCGGTCGCCGGGTTCGATCAGCGAGGCGATTGCTGACTCGAGGCCGAGGATCCCCTCGCCGCCGGGAACGACCACGTCGTGGGACGTGTCGTAGACGGTCTCGAGTTTTCGGCAGACTGCGTCGTATCGCTCGGCGAACGCCGGATCGATATTCGGGTTCGGTTGTGGCTCGGCCATCGCGTCTCTGACTGCGGGCGGAATCGTCGTCGGCCCTGGCGTGAACTTCATGCGTCGTCGTGGGACGCGGTGACATTAGCACGTTGTGATTCGGACGCTGGCGGCGTCCGAATCGGGCTTGGAAATCGCCCCTGGTGAGTCGCTCTCCGGTTGCCATCGACTTTTCAGGCGCACGTTCCTACGGTGTGGTATGTCCGACTCAGCCGATCGGCTCGTCCTCTACGCCGATTACGTCTGCCCGTTTTGCTATCTGGGAACGCGCTCACTCGAGCGATACCGAGAGAGCCGCGAGGAGCCACTCGAGGTCGACTGGCGACCGTTCGACCTTCGCCGCGGGAAACGAACTCCCGACGGGTCGATCGACCACGGCGTCGACGACGGCAAAGACGAGGAGTACTTCGAGCAGGCGAAACGGAACGTGCGTCGCCTTCAGGAGGAGTACGGCGTCGAGATGACACAGGAACTCGCAATCGAAGTCGATTCGCTCCCAGCCCAACAGGCGTCGTGGTACGTAAAACGAGAATACCCCGCGCAGTGGGCCGCCTTCGACGACGCCGTCTACGAGGCGCTCTGGATCGACGAACGCGACATCGGCGACCCGGACGTACTGGTCGATATCGCCGAGGGCGTCGACGTGCCGTCCGACGATATTCGAGACGCGCTCGCGGACGACGAACTCCGAACGGAACTCGAGGAGGAGTTCGACGCGTCGCGGCGTCGGGGAATCTCCGGCGTCCCGGCGTTCGTCGCCGACGGCCGACTCGCACGCGGCGCGGTTCCGCCGGCACGCCTCGAGAAACTGTTCGCGGGCGCGGGAGCGGGTGACGCGAGTCGGTGAGCGATCACTCGAGTTTCTCGAGACCGTCGACGAACGATCCCTGCGGGCCGACGAGCGTGATCGGGTCGTCCGCGAGCGAGACGGTGACGGTCACCGGTGGCTCGAGTCGCTGACGATTCCGTCCGTCGCTGATCACGGAGGCCGTATCCGCCCCCGAGACGGTGAACTCGAGGGGTGTTCCGGGATCGACGACCAGCGGCGGCATCGCGTCCGCCGCGGCCATCTGTGTGACGACGAGCGCGTCCGTCGAGGGCTGGACGATGGGGCCGCCCTCGCTCAAATTGTACGCGGTCGAACCCGTCGGCGTCGCTACGAGCACGCCGTCGGCGTGGCTCTCGACGTAGCGACGGCCGTCGACGCGAACGTCGATCGTCGCCCCGCCGCCGTGTCCTCGACGGGGGCCGTGGATGACGATTTCGTTGAGCGCCGGCTCGAGTTCCCAGTCGCCATTGGCCTCGGTTGCAGTGAGGCGAGACAGCGTCCGCCCCTCGAGTGAGTCGGCTTCTGTGGTCGCTGTCACGAGGTCGGTAACGGCGTCGACGGCGTCCGCCGGTGAGACGGCGTTGAGGAAGCCGACTTCGCCAAGATTGACGCCCAGAATCGGTGTCGGGCCGACTTCGCGGGCGACGAACAACAACGTGCCGTCGCCGCCGATACTGACGACGAAGTCTCGGTCGTGCATCCGGTCGACGGAGACGCCGGCGGCGTCGATTGCCTCACCAGTGAGTTCGTCGACAACGATGTCGACGGACGCGGATTGGACCTCCTCGAGCGTCGTTTTGATCTCCCTCGCGAGGGCTTGTGCGCGTTCGTTGTCGCGTTGAGCGACGAGACCGACGGCGACCTCCATTGCCCGCGAGTACCCGCTCCGTCGGCAAAAACCCACGCGATGGGAACGACCTGTTGGGCCAAGAACCACTCTCTCACCATCACCGTAGATTGATATACAGTCACTCGATATACTCTATAGAATGCGTCGATCGCTGGTCATCGCCGCCGTGTTACTCGTCTTCGCCGTGCTCTTCGTCGGTGGCCCCTCACTCTTGTTTTCGCCCTCCACCGACGACATCGATTCCGACGAGACGGAGGAGACCCCCGAACTGGTGACGATGGAAGACTCCCAGAGCGAGTTCTGGAAGTACCTCAGTCCGGAAGAGGAGTTTCAAGAGCGGAGTCCGCTCAACGTAATCGTCCGCGGTGAGACGGAAGAGATCATCACCGCGATGACAGAACAGGGCGATGGTGAGTGGGAAGAGATCGAAGAACTAGAGGAACAAGACGAGGACAACGAGACGGGCCTACAGGAGCAATCCTATATCGAGGACCACGACCGCCACGCGACGGGCGTTCAGTGGGGCGACGCCGACGGAACGACTCGGTACGCCTGGGTCGACCCAGGTCCCGACGAGTCGGGCTACTGGACCGAAGAGTCCGGCCAACTCGAGGAAGGCGATTACTACGGCCAGCGCTATCACATCCGACTCTACGAGAGTCCGAACCAGGACGACGAGTGGGTCACCATGCAGGCGCACACGGAGCACTTCGACTGGTTCACGCTCAGACACCGCGTCGACGGCGTCGAAGCCGCCCAATCGAAGGTCGAACGGGACTTCATGGATCTGCCCCAGATCAACACCGAAGAGGACGTCCAGCGAATTTACCTCGGGAATAACCAGTCCTCGGACTCGAATGGCTGGGCGACCGTCGTCGACCTCGCCGGAATGGTCGTCGCCCCCGCGGGACTCGGCGTCGCAGCAGCCAAGCGCACCCGATCGACCGGGCTCGAACGCGAGAACGAGACGTCCCCAGAACGCGTCTCCGAGCACACGCCGGAGTCTATCGACGAGCGGTTGACCGACGTCGACCGGCGTCGCATCGCCGCCGCCTACGATCGTCTCGAGGGCGGACACCTCATCTTGGTGTTCACCATCCTCGCCCTGTTCCTCGGGGTTCGACTGGGTGGGATCGCACTCGAGCGCAACCTCGAGTTCCTGACGCCACACATGATCGCGGCGATGTTGTACCCGTTCATCGCCATCGGGATTCCCGTCGCGACCTACCTGATCGCGGGGACGCTGACGCGTCGGTTAGACGCCGCCATCGCCGCGTCGGGATCGCTCGTCGTCGCGATCTGGCTCGATTACGGCCTGCTCGGTATCGACTCTATTCCGATCGACGTCGTCTTCCAGCGGGTGCTCGTCGTGATCGCACTCGGCTTGATCGCCGCCGGTGCGGCCAAACGCGCGACTCGAGAAACCAGGTTCAACGATCTGGTAATCGCCGGCAGCGTGATGTGGGTCCTCGTACTCGGCGGAACGCTGTTTGGCTACATCTGAGTGAGTCGAATCGCGAATTGTGCATCGAGACGCGTCGAAATTGCAATTTTCGGTGGAACGAGGGGGATCGGCCGGTGGTCCCTGACACAGTATCAGTATTTGTGTATAAACGCGATTTCGGCGAGGCCTTAAGGTCCTGCACCACGATACCTACAGTAAATGGCACGTTCTACCCGCCAGCGCCAACGTAATTCTGAGACTAACGAACAGACCCAGGAAGGAGAGCAGCGGCGGGTATGTGATGAGTGTTCTGAGGGGACGCTCGTCAAAAGTGAGGATCAGGGCGAACTGGTGTGTGATCAGTGTGGCCTCATCGTCGAGAGCGCGAACATCGACCGCGGGCCAGAGTGGCGTGCGTTCAATCACTCCGAGCGCCAGAACAAGTCCCGCGTCGGCGCACCGACGACGCAGACGATGCACGACAAGGGCCTGACGACCTCGATCGACTGGAAGAACCAGGACGCCTACGGGCGCTCGCTCAGTTCGGACAAGCGCAGCCAGATGCGCCGGCTGCGCAAGTGGCAAGAGCGCATCCGAACCAAAGACGCTGGCGAGCGAAATCTGCAGTTCGCCCTCTCCGAAACCGACCGAATGGCGTCCTCGCTGGCGATCCCACGATCCGTTCGCGAGGTCGCCTGCGTCATGTACCGACGCGCGCTCGACGAAGACCTCATCCGCGGGCGCTCGATCGAAGGCGTCGCGACCAGCACCCTCTACGCCGCCTGTCGCATGGAAGGCATCCCGCGCTCGCTCGAGGAAGTGTCCGCCGTCTCCCGAGTCGACCGAAAGGAAATCGGCCGGACCTATCGCTACGTCGCCCAGGAACTCGGCCTCGAGATGGAACCGGTGAACCCCAAAAAGTACGTCCCGCGCTTTTGCTCCGAACTCGAGTTGTCCGAGGAGGTACAGGCGAAAGCGAACGAGATTATCGATACGACGACCGAGAAGGGACTGCTCTCGGGGAAGTCGCCGACGGGCTACGCCGCCGCGGCCATCTACGCGTCGTCGTTGCTCTGTAACGAGAAGAAGACCCAGCGCGAGGTCGCGGCCGTCTCGCAGGTGACCGAAGTGACGATTCGCAACCGGTATCAAGAGCAGATCGAAGCGATGGGAATCCACGAGTAGCTAGCAGAGTCACGTTTCTCTCGTTTTGGCCTACTCGAACGTGTTCCGATGTGACACGTGTCCACTTTTTGCCGGTGAAGCGAGGCTATTAGGACGAGCCACTCGTATCCAAGCCCATGATCGACCTTCGCTTTTCGGAGGCGGAACTGGCGCAACGACGCGACCACATTACGGCGTTCATTCGCGAGCAAGTCGACGCTGCCGGTGTCGAGGAAGTGGTTCTCGGGTTGTCGGGGGGAATTGATAGCACCATCACGGCGTACCTCGCCGTCGATGCGCTCGGCGCAGAGAACGTCCACGGACTCGTCCTCCCGGCGACCGTCAGCAGCGGCGAGAACATGAGCGACGCCGAACGAGTCGCACAAGACCTCGAGATGAGTTACGACGTGATCGAAATCGAGCCGATCGTCGACTCGCTGCTCGCGGCCTACCCCGAAGCCGAGGGCGACCACGAGGCCGTCGGCAACGCTCGAGCGCGCGTTCGCGCCGTGTTGAACTACCTCGTCGCGAATCACGAGGGACGGCTGGTGTTGGGCACCGGAAACCGAAGCGAGGCCGCCGTGGGCTACTTCACGAAATACGGCGACGGTGCCGTCGACTGCCACCCGATCGCGAACCTCTACAAGGCACAGGTTCGCCAGCTCGCACGCTACGTCGGCGTTCCCGATGACCTCGCCGAGAAGACACCGACGGCCGAGTTGTGGGCCGATCAGACCGACGAGGACGAACTGGGCATCAGCTACGACACGCTCGATTCGATCCTCGCGACGCACATCGATGGCCCCCTCTCGGTCGCCGCGACCAGCCGCGAACTCGAGGTCGAGGAAGAGACCGTCGAGGAGGTCCGTGAGATGTACGAGCGAAGCGCGCACAAACGACAAGTTCCACCCGGGCCGGAACCGCTGAACTAATTCTGCCGAAGTCCGAATCGGCCTCGCTCACTCGTCTCGCGAACGCCACTCGTCTTCGAGCAGGCCGTACCAGTAGGTGTCGTGGTACTCGCCGTCGACGAATACTTCGTCGCGGTGGACGCCCTCTTTTGTGAAGCCGACCGACTCGAGGAGTCGCTTCGAGGCCTCGTTGAAGGCGAAGACGCGGGCGTCGACTTTGTGTAAGCCGAGCTGGTCGAACCCGTAGGCAACGAGACGCTCCGTCGCGGCGCTACCGTAGCCCTGCTCGTGGTGGTCGGGTGCGATCCAGTAGCCGATTTCAGCGCGTTGGGCCTCCCACTCGATCGAGTTGAAGCTAATCGTTCCCACCGGCGTCGACTCGGCGACGACCAGGAGATTGACCGTGTCGTCACCACAGACGACGTTCTCGAAGAAGTCCTGTTCCTGTGTGCGGTTAACCGGTCTCGAGGCACCGATCGCTCGCCAGATTCGGGGATCGTTGATCTGGTGGAGGAACTCGAGGTCGTCCTCCTCAATCGGTCGGAGGTCGACCCGGTCGCCGGGCAGAAACGCTGCGTCTGGCATGCCCTGTCGTTTCGTTGGGGTGACGAAAAAGGTGTGGACGCGATGGAAATGCGCTCCCAGCGGACGTTACTCGAGAACCGAATCGATATCGTCGGCGTGGTTCTCGACGAGCGTTCCAAACGCCTCGGCCTCGAGTCGTTCCTGCGTCGCGCGCTCGCGGTCGTCACGAATGCGACGCTTCAACGCGGTGAGTGCGTCGTCCGCATTGACGGCGATTTCCTCAGCGACCGCACGGGGGTCGTCCTCGAGTCGCGAGATCAGACCCATCCGCAGGGCTTCCTCGGCGTCCACCGTGCGTCCGGAAAGCGCGAACTCGAGGGCGTGGCCCTCCCCGATTACGCGCGGAAGGCGGACCGTCCCGCCCCACGCGCCGAAGAGCCCGAACGTGACGCCGGGTTCGCCGTAGGTCGACTCGGGCGTTCCGACACGGACGTCACACGCGAGCGCGAGTTCGAGGCCGCCACCGCGTGCAGGGCCGTCGATCCCAGCCACGACGACGGCCGGCGAGTCTTCGATCGCTCTCGCCACGCGCTGTCCCAGGCGTGCGAACTCGGCCGCGCGTTCGGAATCCCCCTCGAGATCGCCGACGGTGGCGAGGTCTGCGCCGGCACAGAACGCCGGACCGGCACCACGGAGGTAGACGACCGGTTCGACGGCGTTCCCGATGGCCGTCTCCAGCCCCTCGAGGGCCTCGACGGTCAGGGCGTTTCGGGCGGCAGGACGGTCGATCGTCACCGTTCGGATAGACGGGGTGGCGCCGTCCTCGACTTCGATCATGTCCCAAGTCTACCGGACGTTTCCAAAGGTCTTTGGCTCCGCCGTCGTTACCTTCTGCTGATGGAAACGGCCGACAATTGTCGGCGTGGTGCCTTCGAGGCCGTCTCGGACGTGGAGCCACCCGCGTTACGCGAGTACATCGAGACCACGCTCGAGGAGGCGTCGATGGTCCCCGGCGTCCTCACGATCGAGAGCGCCGCTGCGACAGCACCCGACGGACACAGCCACCTCGACGCCACCAGCCAGCCGATGCCACCCACCGATCGCGACGTCGACTCCTCCCTCGAGTTCGCCGAGGATATCGTAGACACCGACGGTATCAGAAATCGCGCCGCGGGGGTGCAACTCATCTACGAAGGGCTGCGTCTCACGCGCTCGCTCGCCCACGAAGAGCCATGGAACGACCACGAGGACGACGACGACGCTCGGACCGACGACGCCCACCGCGGCGATCTCGAGATTCTCGCCGCAGACATCCTTGTCGCCCGCGGATTCTACCTGCTCGCACGGACGAACGCCGCCGAAACGGCCGTCAAAACGGTACAGGCGTTCGGTCGCGACCAATCTCAGCGTCGCGAGCAGGCACCGAAAACCGTCGACTCGAGCACGGTCGACGCCAATCTCGAACGCGACATTCTCGAACTCGCCGTCCGCACCGGTGCCGGTGCTGTCGGGGAAACGCCAACCGCCCGACTGCGCTCGAGCGTCGAGTCACTCGCAGACGGTATCGAGATTCCCTTCCCACCAGCCGCGGTCTGCCTCGCCGACCTCGAGACGCCTCCCTCAGAGCGCTCACCCGAGGACCACCGCGCGACTTCGGCGACCGATCCCTGAAGCGTCTGTGGCTCCGTCGGCGAGTCAGACCGACCCACGCCCGGTGGCGAATCGAAACCCATAAAGACGACTCGAGACAACAACCGTATGCGTGCCTGGGTAGCTTAGCGGTAAAGCGCGTCCTTGGTAAGGACGAGAGCCCGGATTCAAATTCCGGCCTAGGCTCTTCTCGCGTCTTCACTTGCCTCAAGTAGTGTTTGCACTCTCGAGTGAGTTCACGAACGTGACCGAAACTGGCCGCTAAAGCAGTAAGAACCGATGTGACTACTCTACGGTCGGCACG
The DNA here is from genome assembly GCF_900108095.1 of Natronorubrum sediminis. Taxonomy (NCBI): domain Archaea; kingdom Methanobacteriati; phylum Methanobacteriota; class Halobacteria; order Halobacteriales; family Natrialbaceae; genus Natronorubrum; species Natronorubrum sediminis. The sequence goes on along the minus strand of NZ_FNWL01000003.1, from coordinate 223,073 downwards.
GGAACGTTCTCGAGAATCGTCTCGATCACGGCCGCCTTGTCGACGGCGTCGATGGACGCCTCGGGGGTCAACACGAGGCGGTGAGCCAACACCGGCCGAGCCATCCGCTTGACGTCGTCGGGCGTCACATATTCCCGACCGGAGAGGGCCGCGTAGGCTCGAGTCGCCTCGTAGAGGCGCTGGGTGCCACGCGGGGAGACCCCCACCTCGACGTCGCGTCGGGTTCGCGTCTCCCGAGTGACGGCCACGATGTACTCGAGGAGGTCGTCGTCGACGCGAACCGATTCGGCGACCTGCCGGAGCGCGTCGACGTCCTCGGCGTCGACGATGGATTCGACGTCGGGGGTCGACGCCAGACGATCACCGCGTCGGCGAAGCAGTTCGACCTCGCCATCCTCGTCCGGATAGCCGATCGACGTTTTGACGAGGAATCGGTCGAGTTGAGCCTCCGGAAGCGGGAACGTCCCGTCTTGCTCGACCGGATTTTGCGTCGCGATGACGAAAAACGGCGACGGGAGCTGGCGCGTCTCGCCGTCGACGGTGACCTGTCCTTCCTCCATGGCCTCGAGCAGCGCCGACTGGGTCTTCGGCGGGGCGCGGTTGATCTCGTCCGCGAGGACGATGTTCGCGAAGATGGGGCCCTCGCGGAACTCGAACGTCTGCTCGCGCTCGTCGTAGACGTGCGTGCCGGTGACGTCCGACGGCAGCAAATCGGGGGTGAACTGAATTCGCGAAAACGAGAGGCCGAGTGCGGTCGCGAGACTCTGTGCGGTGAGCGTTTTCCCGGTCCCCGGCACGTCCTCCAGAAGGACGTGTCCGCGTCCGAGGACGCCGACGAGGATGGTCTCGAGGACGGACCGATCACAGATAATCGCATCCTCGATCGTCTCGAAAGCGGCCGCACACTCCTCGTTCGCTCGCGTAACGTCCATACGTAGAGAGGACAGTCCGTGTAAAAATCAGTTGTGTTCGTTTCTACCGATAGCCGACGTCCTCACTCGGGAATCTCGATCGACAGGAGGTCCCGCGGCCCGAATGCGATCGCCAGCAGTCCCGCGGCGAGCAGGAGGAACACGATCGAAATGAGCGGCTGCGTCCGCGTCGGCAGGGTCGAGGCGACGGACGCGACGGTGACGATACCCGAACCGACGAGGACGCTCGAGGCGATGTGCGCTACCTCTGCGCGCGTCGTTTCCGCCTCGGAACCGAGTTGGTTTCCGAGACTAATGGCGTGCTGGCCGATGTCCCACGCGAGTATCGTCGCCGTGGTTCCGACGAGCACGAGGAGCGGCGGGGCCCCGTCGCCGGCAGCGAGCACGATTGCGAGGAGGAGACCGCTCGAGCCAGTCGAGAGGAGCAGTCGCTCGCCCTGCCAGAGCGAGATCGTCACGAAGATGAGGCCGAGTACACCGATAGCGCCACCGTGAATCGTGTAGGGGACGGTCACGCTCCAGGCGAAGACGCCACACCAGACAGCGATCCAGGCACTCAGCGTCGCCGGTGACCGATCCAGTTCGGTTGCACCAGTCATCGCTCTCCCACCACCGTGCGCTCGAACGAGTCGTCCCAGACCCAGTCGACGACCCGAACGCCGATCGCCCTGAGAGAGCGGATTCGCTCGAGTCGCTCCAGACGAGCGAACGAGCCTTCCGGGTCGTCAGCGACGGCGGGATCGATCGCGAGGACCGTAATCGAAAAGCCCCCCGAGCGAAGCGTTCGGAGCGCCGAGACGATCTCATCGTCACAGAGCGGCGTGAACAGCGTCACGTGCGTCCGTCCAGGCGAGAGTCGTTCGAACTGCTCGAGTGAGTGATCGTCGGACGTCGGCGGCGTCGGCGAGAGGGAATCGTGCGTTCCGAGCACGAGTCGCGCACGCTCGAGGTGGTCGCCACCGGTTCCGGGTGCGAGCCAGCACGGGTCGGGTGCGATCGCCGTGAGGCCGACGTCGTGGCCCGCGTCCTCGAGCGTGGCGAAGAGCGTCGCCGCCGCCTCGACGGAGCGATCGACGGCCGAGTCTGTCGTCGAAGCGTCTGGCGAAACGTACGCGTCCCGCCTGGCGTCGATGGCGATCACGTCGGTCTGCGAGCGCTCAGCCCGATAGGAGACCGTCGAGAGCGACTGCGTCCGGGCGTATCGGTTCCAGTCGACGCGCGAGGGTGGATCACCGCTTCGATACTCCCTGACGGAGTGGAACTCGAGGCCGGGGCCCGGGTCGGCAGTGGCCACGGAGCCCGCGCGGTGTGCGGTGTGCACGTGACCGAACGACGAGCCGGTCATCGGTGTCATCGACGGCAGACACGAAAGCGTCGTCTCCGCGGAGACGGCCACCTCGGATTCGACGGAACCGTTGACGTTTCTGACGAGTACCTGCGTCGGTTCGAACTCGTGAGAGCCCCGGCGGGCAGTGACGTCGTAGGTCCACGACACCGACTCGCCCGGTGAGAGCGACGTCGCCCGGCGAGGCGTGCCGGAGTCGACCGCGAGCGTGGGCGGGACACCGTCGACGATTCGCACGTCTCGAAGGGAGTCCGTTCCGTCGTTCTCGACGCGGATCGTCACCTCGACGGTGTCGCCGGGATCCGGTCGACGCTCGCTCACGAATCGCTCGACGCTCACCTCGAGATTCGGTTCCGTCTCGAGGTGGGCGTACGCCGCGAAGCCGAGCCCAACAGCCGCCAGCAACAACACCGACGGCTGCTCGTAGGCGAAACCGACGACGATCCCGAGCAAGGCAACGGCGCTCACGCCGTGCCAGTGACGTGTTTCGCGTCGAATCACGCTCGAGTCGGGAGACGGGACGAAACTGGCGTCCTCGGAGTCGAGTGGATCGCGACCATCGCCGGATTCGTCACCGGGTGAGCCGACGCGTCGTCCGCTTCGGTCGACGGGCCGGGAGTCGCCCGCCGAGTCGATGCGTGCGATCGCACCCATCGTCCGGCGGAGTTCGGATCGCACGACTCTGCCGGACATCCCGAATAACTCGAGGAGTCGCGTTCGGATCGGGTGGTCGGGCCGGTCGGTTCCAGGCCGGAGGACGTCCGCCGCGACCGTATCGTCGGTCCACGATCCGTCGTCGAGCGCTCGAGTGGCCTGCGCCTCGGTGTCGTACTCTCCGGTACTGAGGAGGGAGACAGCACGGCGGCGAACGCGCGTTCGCAGTGCGTCGTAGGCCGGATCCGAGCGGCTCTCGATCGAGTCGATCGACCGGGAGAGGTCGTCGCCCGGGACGGTATGCTCGAACGAGCGTTCTCGATCGAGTGTGGGCGTGTCAGTGACCGGAGTGTCGAGACGAGCGTACGCGATCCGGCAGAGTTGGATCACGAACGCGAAGAGCGCGAGCCCGAGTACGAGTTGAAACGCTTCCAATAGGACGATCGCCTCGAACGGAAGCAACGCGACGACGGTGCCTGACGCGACGAACACGACGCCGCCGACCGTGAGCGTGACGAACGCGGCTGCCAACACGACGAGGCGAACGTCCCTACTCATCGGCATTCACCGCCGTCGTGTCGTCGCTCGTCGATTGGGTCGTGCTATCCTCGTCGATCTTACCACTGTCCTCGCCATCGACCTCGATGTCGCCCTCACCGTCGTCTTCGAGTGAGAGTCGCCGTGCAAGGGTTCTCGCCGTCTGTTCTCGCTCCGCCGTCGGCCCTCGAGCACCGTAGCGGGTATCCTCGAACAGGCGAGTGAGTTCGTCGACGGTTTCGGGGTCGTAGCCGCACTCGAGGGCAGCGTCTCGTATCTCGCCAGGCGTCATCGTGTCCGTGTCCGTGTTCGTATCCGTATCCGTATCCGTATCCGTACCCGTATTCGCGTCTTCGTTCGCCTCGAGCGAATCGACCACCGACAGCCACGCCCGGTAGATTTCGTTCTCGGACGCCGTGACCGTATTGGGGTGGGTCATCCTCGAATCGGAGGGTGACGCGTCAACTGACGGGAGTTCGTCCGGTTCGGCTGACGGCGTGACGGGGTCGGCTGGATCCCCGCCGTCGCCGGATCGATCGGTGAGGAAAAACGCGCCGAGGAGCCCGGCAACGATCGAAACCGCCGCAACGAGAACCGGGAACGATGCTGGGACATCGATTGGGTCCGACTCGAGGGCACCGCTCTGGGACGTCAGCCAGAGGAGCCCGCCGAGGACTGCGACGATCGCGATACCGCCGACCACTATCGCACCGGTCTGCCCGGGATACTGCATGCCCAAGCGCGCGAGCGCGAGCAGGCTCACGAGGGCGGCACCGACGAGGAACCACTCGACCGGGAACACGCTTTCACCCTGTGGGGGCTCGTCGCCACCGTGTTCCTCGAGCAGCTCTTCGTCGTCCTCGTCCAAATCGGGCGGTTCGATTTCTTCGTCTTCGATGACCGATTCCGCAGTCGGAAGTGTCGGGGCCACAAGAGAAAGGGCAATAATCCCACAAAGTGCAAGCGCAGTTACCAGCAGAACTCGTCTATCCACGCGTATTCCTACCATTCGGCAAGGTGTGGAAATACATTACTCTCTCGACCTGCCGTAACACCCTCAACGAGCGCGCTTCTGGCAAATCTCCGATCACTCACCGAGTGAACCGGGATCAGGTGGCGTCCGAAGCGAACTCGTTCGACCACCCGGCTCACCGGATCTGGCCCGCCCTCGCCGAGGGTCGACGCCGGGGCGCGTCCGTCTCGTTGCGCGCGATCAACGTCACCCGGGGTTGCCCGTCCGCTCGATACTCGGCGTAGTACACGACCGACAGCGACGAACATGCCGCCAGCAGTTCGTTCGAGTCGAACCGATACTGCGCTCCCGGTCCGGACTCGACGTCGGGTGCCGTGAGATAGTGTTCGTACCAGAGGACGCCGCCGGGGGCGAGCGCCTCGAGCACCGCTGGAAGTCGATCTCGAGCGTCGAAAAACCGTATCGTGATCAGATCGTACGTACGCGGTCGGAAACAGTAGCTGTCCACGTCGGCTAGAATCCAGTGGACGGTACCCGACATCGACCGCTCAGCCACGTTAGTGCGCGCTCGATCCAGTTGCGCTCGCGAGATATCGAGTGCGTCGACGGTCCAGCCGGCGGCTGCGAGTGCCAGCGCGTTTCGTCCGGTTCCGGTCGCAACGTCGAGTGCGCGTCCCGGCGACTCGTCCTCGAGGATCGATCGTCGAATCGAAAACCGACCGTCACCGGATCGAAGGTGGTCGGGTTCGGCAGTGCTCCTCGTCCGCGGCTGTTCGTCGTCGCTCACAACCGACAACTCGCGTGCGCAAACCCCTTAGTTCTCTCAGTTCGAGCCAGCTACGACGCGTACAGCGAGTACGCGATGACGAGAAAGCCCACGAGCATGAGTGTGCTCTCGAGGAGAATCCCCATGGTCAACGAGACGCCGAGGATTTCATAGAGTAATCCGGCGAGGACGAGACCCAGCGTGACGAGACCGAAGCCAGCGGCGAGTAATCCGAGCGCGCGCTGGTGGGTCCGCTTGTAGGCCTTGTACGCGAAGAAGGTGATGACACCGCCCACGAGCAGGATGAGCGTCTTGACGATAGTGAGCGCGATCGCGATCGACAGTCCTGCATCGTGGAAACTCATATCGATCCGTACGTGGAAAATTACAAACCGGAACCAAGTAGCTTGCGTTCACGTCGATTTCAGCCACCGGCGGAACGTCCAGCGGACGAACGGCCAACGGCCGAACGGGGTTCCGAGTGGCGTTAGAGCCGATCACCAGGTCTCGATCCGCCCGTCGTAGACGTCTTCGACACAGCCCTCACAGTCGGGGTGCGTGGCTTCGTAACACGCTGGTCGGTACTCGTCGTCGAGTTTCGTCGCTCGCTGTTCGGCGTAGCGTCGGCAAACGATCTTCACCCGACCCGCCTCGTCCGAGGGCAAACTGCGGGCGTTTTTCGCCGCCTGATAGGCCTCGCGGGCATCTGCGAGTTGTTCGTTCGTCGAGCCGCGAGCCTGCTCGTAGCGTTCACCCGCGCCTCGAACCGTCGAGCGCAAGAACTGCTCGAGTCGGTTACGATCCGCCATTGCCCCATCGTTCGCCCCCGGAACACATAGGTTCGTCGCCAGTCGCGACCACAGACGCGATTCACCCGGGCGATCAACGGTCATTTTCACCACTCGAGATCGCCATTCCACGATGCGGATCGTACCGCAGGCGTGCGCTTTGCGTCCGTCTCGTTCACTTTCACTCCGGCGCCGGCACTTTAAATACTATCGGGCACGAAGTGTCGTATGCCTCCCAGTGAAACGAAAGAGGAGGCGTGACACAATGAGCGACGTACGACAGCACGCGGACGACATACACGAGCAGTTTTCGGACCACATCGACGTAAGCGTCGACGACGTCGAAGAGCGACTCGCAACGCTCGTCGATGAATACAAAGTACCGATCGACGAAGCACGCCGGAGCGTGACCAACCACTACCTCGAGGAAGCCGGACTCGAGCGCGAGGATATCTCCCGGGGCGGCAGTGAGGCCGTCAACGTCGAAGACGTCGACGAACCAGAGGAGTGGATCGACCTCACCGCGAAAGTCATCGAACTCTGGGACCCACGAAGCGACTCCGTCGCGCAGGTCGGCTTGCTCGGCGATCCGACGGGTACGATCAAGTTCACCAAGTGGGCGAAATCCGACCTCCCCGCACTCGAGGAAGGTGGCGTCTACGACCTTCGAAACGTCGTCACCGACGAGTACCAGGGCCGGTACTCGGTCAAACTGAACTCGACGACGGTGATCGAAGAACGCGACGAAGAGATCGAAGTCGGCGACGACACGAGCGAAATCGAAGGCGCACTCGTCGATATGCAAAGTGGCAGCGGCCTCATCAAGCGCTGCCCAAAGGACGACTGCACGCGCGTCCTCCAGAACGGCCGTTGTAACGAACACGGCGAGGTCGAAGGCGAGTTCGACCTCCGCATCAAGGCCGTCGTCGACGACGGACTGGACGCCCACGAGGTCATCTTCGACAAGGAAGCCACCGAGGATCTAACGGGACTCTCACTCGAGGAGGCCAAGGAGATGGCGATGGACGCCCTCGATACGACCATCGTCGCCGACGAGATTATGGACGACATCGTCGGCACCTACTACCGAATCGAGGGGCTGACGTTCGGGCGATACGTCCTCGCGGACGACGTCTCCGAACTCGCCGGGCCGACGGATGCTGAGGAACTGCTGATCAAAGCGAGGTCGATGTAACATGAGCCAGTCAGAACTCACCCGCGAAGTCGCACGTCGCGTCTTCGCCTCCGAATTCAACGATTCGACGTACACCTTCAAAGAGAGCGACGACGAGCGCGCGCCAAACTACGCACTCTTGCCGACCGGTGACCGCGCGAACCGCGTGTTCATCGTCGGCACGCTCACCGAGACCGAAGACGTCGGTGACGAAAGCGAGTACTGGCGCGGCCGCGTCGTCGACCCGACTGGCACGTTCTTCGTCTACGCCGGCCAGTACCAGCCCGAAGCCGCCGCCGTGCTCCGCGACACGGAGCCGCCGGCGTACGTCGCCATCGTCGGAAAACCACGCACGTATGAGACCGACGACGGCAGCGTCAACGTCTCCGTCCGACCCGAATCGATCGCCGTCGTCGACGACGACACGCGCGACCGCTGGGTCGTCGAGTGCGCCGAACGGACGATCGATCGAATCGAAGCGTTCGAATCGTGGGAAGCCGAACAAGAGGCCCCCGAAAGCGGGTCGACGGCACCCACCAACGAGTACGCCCAGATGGCACGCGAACGCTACGACTCACCGGTCGTCAACTACCGCAACGACGTGATTCAGGCACTCGAGCAACTCGAGGACACCGACACCGAAGACGCGGAAGCACCGGCCTAATCGGCCAGTCAGCGGTTTTTCGCAGCGTATTTCGCCGGTTATAAGCCGCCAGCACAGCCATTACCGTTCTCGAGCGACTATCTGGTAGTATGACGGAGACAGACGACGCCATCGGCGACGGCGACGACCGCGCACGACTCGTCGGAACGAACCACGTCGCACTCGAGGTCGGCGACATCGACGCGGCCCTCGAATTCTACGAATCGCTGTTCGTGTTCGACCTCAGAAGCCACGGCGAGACGAAGGCGTTCATCGACATGGGAGATCAGTTCATCGCGCTCGCCGAGACCGATGGTGCGAGCGAGACGAGCGACGACGCCCGTCACTTCGGCCTCGTCGTCGACGACGCGGACCGAGTCGCTGAGCGACTGGACGAGCTCGACATCGACCGACTCGACGTACGGGGCCTCGAGTTCCACGATCCGTGGGGTAACCGAATCCAAATCGTCGACTACGAGGAGATTCAGTTCACGAAAGCAGACCACGTCCTCGAGGGAATGGATCTCGACGACCTCGAGAAGACCGACGATGCGATCGCCGAACTCGCGGAGAAGGGGCTCAATCCCGACGACAGAGAGTGACGGGTTCGGGTTTCTCGAGCGAGACGATACTCGAGGACGTCGAACGACACTGTCTGACGAAGCGTTAAGTGTCATGACCGACGAATAGGTGACAATGGGCAACAAGAACAAAACCATCTCGTTTCGGGTGAACGAGGACGCGTTCGCAGCGCTCCAGGACATCGCCGAGGAGCGCGATATCTCGTTGTCCGCGGTCTTCCGGGATTACGTCGACTTGCTCGTCGAACACGACGGTCAGGTCGTCGTTGCCCCCGAAGACGAACTCGAGGCGAGAGCCGCGACCGAAACCGACGGCGAGGACGGTGACCGAACGTTCCCGCCGAGCGTCGAGGTTCCGAAGAGTTTCATCCGCGAACACGAGCGCCTCGAACTCGAGGCCGACCACCTCCGCGAACAACTTGATGAGTACAAATCCTACGTCACGGAGCTTCAGGACCGACTCGAAGAAGAAGAGGACGAAGTGCTCTTACTCGACGAGTTAGACGACGAAGACGAATCGTACCAGTTGCGCTAGCGTCTCATTACTGTACGTATTTTCCGCGAAAAGACCGAGTGGAGCCGAAGTTAGCGGGTGAGGTTGCGTTTCTCTCGTCGAATGTCGTCGTGTGCCTCGTCGGCACCTTCGACCCGGGCGAGTCCCTCCGCGGCCTCGAGCGTCCGGACGCCATTGTCGAGAAACGAGAGGACGTCGCCGGGATAGGCGTAGACCATGTAGTCGTCGGTCATCACGTCGACGATCGCGTCGGGGCCCAGTCCCTGTGCGCGTAACTCGAGGAGGTACTGAATGAACTTGCGCTCCGGGCACCCACAGTAGGGGTTGTTGTCACAGCCACAGTCGAGGAAGTCCTCGGTGAAGTCGAGCACGCGATCACGTGTCGCGTCGTCGAGTTTCTCGAGACCCTGGCCCTGAAAGAGCATGTCCAGCGTCGCCCCTTTGAACGCTCCCTTGGGGATGTTCGTCTCGAGTTGGGAGCTCAGCTGTCGGTGGTTCTTGACGTAGATTTTGTCGGTGATGGCCACGCGTTGGCGTTGCTATGACCTGTGTGCCGAAAAACGTCCCGATCAGAAGCGGTTGAATCGGGGAACGACGGGTGGAAATCGCGGTACTGACTCGCACGAATGTCCCCTCGAGTCGTAACGTATTTTAGTCTAACCGCTCCTAAATCAGTCTGCACACGTGTCCGGGTTGGGGTAGTGGTTATCCTTCAGCCTTGTGGAGGCTGAGACGCGGGTTCGATTCTCGCACCCGGACTTTTTCGCGACGAGCGAAGTGAAGAGCGGAAAGTCCGACCGAAATCGAACCAGGGAGTGAAGCGAACGAAGTGAGCGGAACGACCGTGGTTCGATTCTCGCACCCGGACAGTAATTGCGACATGTACTCAGCCAAGGAGCCGATCAGCGCCAGCGACCCACCAGCGGAAACCGAGAAGCCAATATCACCACCGTCGTCAGCGCGAGCAATGGCACAAACGGAGGGACCGTTCACCTGCGAGACGTGCGACGCGACGGTGACGATTCGGGACGCTCGTCGGAGCAAACCGATGGGCGACCTCGATCCGATGACGTGGCAGACGCTGTGTTGTCCTCACTGCGGCTCGAGGCTGCGAACGGTCTACGTCGGCGAGTAATTACTCGCCAGCATCGGTCAGTCGCTGTACGTCTTCGTCCGCGAGCGAGAGCTTGGAGGCTTCGACGTTCGACTCGAGGTGTTCCGGATCCGACGTTCCCGGAATCGGGAGGATAACGTCGGAGCGCTCGAGGAGCCACGCTAACCCAATCTGGCGTCGGGTCGCGTCGTAGTCGTCGGCGATCTCGTCGATGAGGTCGCCGTGTCCGTCCAAATCCTCGGCGTCGATCGGCGCCCACGGAATGAAGCCGATGTCGTTGTCTTCACAGACCTCAAGAACGTCCGCGTTCGATCGGTCGTCTACGTTGAACCGATTCTGAACGGTGGCGACGTCGACGTGCTCGCGAGCCGTCTCGAGTTGGTCGACAGAGACGTTACTGACGCCGACCTGATCGACGAGGCCCTCGTCCTGGAGTTCGGCGAACGTCTGGATCGAGTCCTCGAACGACGTGTCGGGGTCGGGTCGGTGGAACTGATAGAGATCGATGGTGTCCGTTCGAAGCCGATCGAGGGACGTGAGCACCTGATTGCGGATGTAGTCTGGCTCGCCGTGGGGAATCCAGTCGCTCTCTCGATTTCGGAGGAGGCCGGCTTTCGTCGCCACCAGTACGTCGTCTGGATCACCGATCGACTCGCCGATGAGGCGTTCGCTGACCCCCGGCCCGTAGGAATCCGCGGTATCGATGAAGTCGATTCCACACTCGAGCGCTCGCTCGAGGACCGTGCGAGCAGTGGCTCCGTCCTCGGGCGGGCCGATGATCTCCTCGCCACAGAGACGCATCGCGCCGAATCCCAGCCGGTGGATCGTGGTGTCGCCGATGTCGAAGGTGTCGCTCTCGTTCGTGATCGACTCGCTACTCATGGACGCGACGACTGGGGGAAGTCGCATAACCGTTGGGCGTTCAGTTGCAGCCACGAGCACGATAGTGGACCGGCGCGATCAGAAACAGTAGTCGATACGAATTCGAATTCGTCGGTCAGGATACGTTCTCTACGGAGTGAGTGACGTGCTGAAGACACTGGTTTGTTGCACTCCAACCCAAACTGCAGCCGTCAAAGTCCCTGCAAGGAAGAGCGTGTAGCCCGTGTAAAGACCGAACAGTCCGGTAATCCCACAGGTGGGTCCAGAACAAGCCTGGTCGACTGCAGGCTACATCCACTCGATAGGAGTGAAGAACGACTCGAGAGACGAGAGCGGATACACCAGAGCCGAGAGAATCGGACCAAGGAACACGACTCCGAAGATTCCCGCGAATAACACCGACTTTCCAATCGACGGAGTCTCGTCCGCGTCAGTTGTACCGAGTTTGTCCATAGATGATACGAATTAGTCTGTTTACGAATACGGTACGGAAATGTTGACAGGTTTCGTAGTTCGCAGCCGCCGGAGTCTGTACCGCAGTAATTGTGATCCGTGGGACGACTCTCGGCACCAACAGCAAGTGAGAAACTCGAGTGGAAATCAACGGCCACAGGGGGCGACCCTACCGCCGTCGGTTCGACGAGTAACGGAACGTTCAGTATACGTCTCGTCGTGATTTAGCAGCCATCTACTGATGGCTGTTCGGAAATCGAGTTTGAAGCCTAGTTCCATTCGGTCCGTTCGGTTTCGAATTGTGCCACTCAAGTGAGAGGGAGATCGGACAGCCGCCCCCGGAGTTGAAACCGACGTCTCAGACCCTGTATTTCGCACACTACCGTTACCTTCCTGCTCGCTTCGCTGTGCGGGCTGTGACTTCCAGGGGTCAGATCCGATCAGATGGATTTCGCTTCACTCACCGTCTTGTTCGTCACAAAAGTGTCGCCTCCCGGATTTGAACTTCCGAAAGACTCGCTGGCGCTCGTCTTTCGACTTCCCGCTCGCTACGCTCGCGGGAACGGGGACAGCTCGATCTTCAGTCGAGTCCAACAGCTTCTCAAGTGTATACCGCGTGAAAAAGCCATGCCGCCTCCCGGATTTGAACCGGGGACAGCTCGATCTTCAGTCGAGTGCTCTCCCAGTCTGAGCTAAGGCGGCTCACTCTCACATCCGTCGATCGTATAAAAAAGGATTTCGAATCGGAGATCCGAATCGTGTGGATTAGTACCATTCAAAATGTGTGGAGGAATTCGACAGGAAGAGTTCGTATCGGATAGAAACGGAGACCATACTATCACGTTCACCATCTATTTCCCGCAGTCTGTTGGATTTCGGGATATTCAAGACACCCTTTTCCGGTCTGGCGGGTAATACCATGTTATGGATACACTTACCTCGAGTCAGGGGGAGCAAGAACTCTCTGCAGACACCATCCTCGAGTTGCTGGCTAACCGCCGGCGACGGTACCTCCTCTACGCGCTGCGGGGCCAAGAACATCCAATCGAGTTGTCGACGTTAGCCGAGCAGGTCGCTGGGTGGGAACACGACGTGCCGCCGGAGGAGGTCGCAAAAAACGAGTACAAGAGCGTCTACGTCTCGTCGGTACAGTGCCACGTCCCGAAACTGGCCGACGCAGGCGTCGTCGACCACGACGAAGAGAATCACACCGTCGTGCTCGCAAGCAATTTCACCCAACTCGAGCCCTACCTCCGCGTCGTCATCAAGGACGAACCGGAAAATTCGATGTTACACGCCGCACTCGAGCAAGAATCCGGAGAGGGATTGCTGGGCCAGATTCGAGAGAACGTGGCTCGGTTGAAGCATTAACGACCGAATGAGCAGATTAGAGACGGAATCGACACCGGATGACTCGAGGGGTTGTGGAGCTGGTTTTCGGAAGCGTTCGGGGTTGAGTCCCTCACACATCGGCTGCGTATCGAACGCTAAAGGACGTGTCTGCGAGTCGAAGAACCGCCGTTCGTAGTCTCGAGTTACTTCGAGTGAATAGTCTCACGACTGGACGAACTGATCCACACTGACGTGGACGTGATTGAACTCGTCGCTCATCAATCAATACTCGGAATGGCCAGTTGCACTTTCGGACACTATCACAGGTTACTCGGGAAAGCGAATCGTTCGGGTGTGCGTAACTAACCACGCCCGCCATCACAGAATCGACGAGAACGATGCTGGAGTCTCGAGACGACGACCGGTTTCGTCCGACGCCCGTCCAGGAGGAGTGGAACCCACAGTCGATGGACGGAGTCGTCGGCGTGCGAATCGAGGCAGATCCGGACGGCGAATCGTCGTCCACAGAGTGGCTCTGGTCTTCGCGGTGGCTCGACGCCGTCGCAAAACGATAGCGGACGTGGTCTACGTTGCGTGTACGGCGATTGTGATCCTCGAGTGACTATTCGCCGTGATCGTTGGTGTGCTCACCTCACGTTACGGGCAGGTCGAACGGTTCCTGAAGCCTCTCGAGTTCGGTGCAGATTCTCGGACCGTGTCCTCGAGAGCGAGGGTTGGACGGGATTGCCCGCGACAGAACTGGGCTCGGGCGGGTTCGAACCGAAATCAGACGTGCTCGCGACGCTGCGCGGACTGAGAGGGTTCGAACCGCCGCTCGCATAGATTTCTCTGCTCACCATTGTTCGCGACAGAAGTGGGCTCGGGCGGGTTCGAACCACCGACCTCGGCCTTGTAAAGGCCGCGTCATGACCAGCTAGACCACGAGCCCGTACTCGAAGGAAATTCCCCCGGGCGAATAACCTTTACTTTCTCGCGTGAAGCTACCGGTATGGTCCTCGAGTCCGTCTGGAAGGCGCTACTGGTCGTCGCGGCCGTCTCGGTGCTCGGATTCGTCACCCTCCAGCTCGGGTTTCTCGACGCCCCGTGGCACGAGGATCGAGCCGACGTGCAACTCATCGACGGCGACGACGGCGACGAACTGGCGACCGTCGACGCCGAAGTCGCGGACACCGCCTCGGAGCGCTACACGGGGCTGAGCGATCACGACTCGCTCGAGGACGATTCGGGCATGCTCTTCGTCCACTCCGACGAGGACGAGCGGACGTACGTCATGCGGAATATGGACTTTGGCATCGACATCATCTTCGTCGATGCCGACGGCGAGATCACGTCGATCGAAACGGCACCCGAACCCGCAGCCGACGAAGACGGCGAGGATCACGAGTACACCGGCCAAGCCCAGTGGGTGCTCGAGGTACCGGAGGGGTACGCCGACGAACACGGCATCGAGGCCGGTGACGAGATCGGAATCGAGTACGAGTAAGGTGTTCGTCCGCCTCGAAATTCGGACAGTGGGCCGTCGAAAACCCTTATTGGCGGCGGTCCCGGAGTCGAATGCAATGGCGGATGTCGACTGGGAGGAAGACGACCCCTTCGAGGAACAACGAGAACACGTCGAGAGCCCGATGCGCCGGTTGCTCTTCGAGTACGGTCGCCCCTACTGGTTCTCCGTGAGCGTCGGCCTCGTCTCGAGCGTCTTCGCCCGCGCGTTGGACCTGTTGCCGGCGCTCTTGCTCGCAGTTGCCATCGACGCGATATTCGGTGATGCCGTCTTCGCGGAGCAAGTCCCACTCGTCGTCCTGCCCGACGCGTGGCTGCCGACGACGCCGGAGAGTCAGTTCGCGTTCGTCACCATCGCGATCGCCGGCTCGTTCGCCCTCGGCGCGATCTTTCACTGGCTGCGAAACTGGGGGTTCAACGCCTTCTCGCAGGACATTCAACACGATGTCCGAACCGCGACCTACGACAAGATGCAGCGACTGGACATGGAGTTCTTCGCCTCGAAGCAAACCGGCGAGATGATGTCCGTCCTGAGCAACGACGTCAACCAACTCGAGCGCTTTCTCAACGAGGGGATGAATTCGGCAACGCGGCTGATCGTGATGGTTTTCGGGATCGGTTTCTTGCTGTTCTGGCTCAACCCGCAACTCGCGCTGGTTTCGCTCGCACCGGTTCCGCTGATCGCGATATTCACCTACATCTTCGTCAAGAAGATTCAGCCCAAGTACGCCGCCGTTCGCTCGTCAGTCGGAAAGGTGAACTCGAGACTCGAGAATAACTTGGGCGGCATCGGCGTCATCAAGTCCTCGAACACCGAGGGCTACGAATCCGATCGCGTCGAGGGTGTTTCGAAGAAGTACTACGATACGAACTGGGAAGCGATTTGGCTTCGGATCCGCTTTTTCCCCGGCCTCCAACTCATCTCGGGAATCGGCTTCGTGCTTACGTTCGTCGTCGGCGGTTACTGGGTCCTCATGGGCACGGCTCCGGGACCGTTTACGGGCACGCTCCAGACTGGGACGTTCGTCGCGTTCATCCTCTACACCCAGCAACTCGTCTGGCCGATGGCCCAGTTCGGGCAGGTCATCAACATGTACCAGCGCGCGGAGGCCTCGAGCGAGCGTATCTTCGGGTTGATGGACGAACAGGGACGAATCGAGCGCGATCTGGGCGCCCCCGATCTCGAGGTAAGTGACGGTCGCGTCGAGTACGAGGACGTTACGTTCAGCTACGAACAAAACGACCGAATCATCGACGATATCTCCTTCGAGGTCGACGGTGGCGAGACGGTCGCACTCGTCGGGCCGACCGGCGCGGGGAAGTCGACCGTCCTCAAACTCCTCTTGCGGCTGTACGACGTCGACGACGGGGCGATCAGCGTCGACGAGCAGGACATTCGCGACGTTTCGCTGGCGAGTCTGCGCCAGTCGATGGGCTACGTCGGCCAGGAGTCGTTCCTCTTCTACGGCACCGTCGAGGAGAACATCACGTACGGTACGTTCGATGCGAGTCGAGAGGAGATCGTCGAGGCGGCGAAGGCCGCTGAGGCCCACGACTTCATCCAGAACCTCCCCGACGGCTACGACACGATGGTCGGCGAACGTGGAGTCAAACTTTCAGGCGGTCAACGTCAGCGCGTCGCCATCGCCCGCGCGGTGCTCAAAGATCCCGACGTCCTGGTGTTAGACGAAGCTACGAGCGACGTCGACACCGAGACCGAGATGCTCATCCAGCGATCGATCGACGATCTAACCGTAGACAGAACGACGTTCGCCATCGCCCACCGACTCTCGACGATCAAGGATGCGGATCAGATCCTCGTCCTCGAGGACGGCGCAATCGTCGAGCGCGGTACGCACGGCGAGTTGCTGGAAAACGGGGGGCTCTACTCACACCTCTGGGGCGTTCAGGCCGGTGAAATCGAGGAGCTACCCCAGGAGTTCATCGAACGCGCACAGCGCCGACAGGCGCGAACGGAAGCCAGTACCGATGACGACGACTGAGCGCTGACTCGGGTTGGGGACGTCGTGCAGACGTCGCGGGCCATGGCCGTGAGCCGTCGACACCTTAGAACGACTCTTGGCCTTCCTGATCGTCCTGATCCGGTGCACCCTCGTCCTGGCGCTGCTCGCCCGCGGCAGGGGGCGTTCGGTCGCTGTAGTTCTTCCGCCCGATCGCCTCGTCGCCGACCATGTTCATGATCGCCTGCTCGACTTCGCCGTAGTCTCGGTACTCGTCTTCGTTGAGTGGCCCGATCAGTTCCTCGAGCGTCGCCGTCTCGCCTTCCATGTCGATTTCCTCGTCGCCGTATCGCTCGAGCAGTTCGTCCTCGCTCAAGGGGTAGTCCGCGGACTCGAGTTCGTCGCCGAGTTCCCCGAGTTCGACGCCGAGTTGACGGTTGTCGTCGGTCATAGTCGAAGTGAACGGATCGTGGCGGAAACCAGTTGGCCCTGCGCTAGCCACAGCGGGGCTCAGGCGTCCCGTTGGCGCGGGAGGATGAGCGCCGGTGCAACGACGAGCACACCGAGTGCACCAGCCCACGCGACCGTGAGCACGTCACTGACGATGGCGAGACCGACGAGAATTGCGAGCACGAGCGTCCCGGACCCGGCGTGATACGCGCGCAGAGGCGTCGATTGGCGCAAGGTGACCGCGTCCGGGCGACCGATCGACCACCCCGCGAGCGCACCGCCCGCGAGCGCGGCGTACGTCACCGACCGGCCCGCACCACCGCTAACGGCGACCGCGACGAGTGCGAGGCCGAGAGCAACGGCGAACGCCGTCGTCTGCCGATCGACCGGCGAGCGCTCGAGGAGCCACCAGACGGCCGCGAGATAGCTCGCGCCGATAACCATCCCGGCGACAATGTCGCCCGGGTAGTGAACGACGAGTACGACTCGCGAGAGGCTGATCGCGACGATGACGACGCTGGCGACGGCAAATCTGGTTCGGCGAGCCCCCCACGGAATCGCCATCGCGAGTGCCCCGTACGCCACGGTGGCCCCGAAGGCGTGCCCGCTCGGAAAGGCGTAGCCGCCGACAGTCACCGTCGAGACGTACGTCGACTCGAGCGCAGCGGGTAAGAGAGCGGGAGTCGGCGCGAGTAGATCGGGCCGTGGCAACAGAAAGGTGTACTTGAGCGCAGTCATGGCGGCTAATCCGCCGACGACGACACCGACGAGCCAGACGGCAGACGGGACACCGCCACCGTCCGTCGACGCCGAGTCGCCGGGTGGCGATTCCGTGCCGGTAGTTCTGTCTCTCGCTCGAGCAGGGCCGACCGAGACGTTCTTCCACGCCAGGAGCCACGACGCGAGAATCGTCATCGAGATGAGAACCCAGACGTCGCCGAATCGAGTCACGAACGCGGCGAGAATCAATAGCCACTCCGGGAGCGAGCCGTGGAACGCCTCGAGGAAATCGCCACCGCGATACATAGCGACCGATACGACCGACGGACAAAGGACAGTGACCACACGCACTTGCAAGTGATTTACCAACGAGCGCGAAAGCGTCGGTGAGTCGACGGCGCAAGCAGACGACTGCGTCAATCAGGTCGCTTCGAGAAAGTCGATTCCAGTGATTTCGACGCGGGTTCCACCCTCTCGGCCCTCCTCGAGCGAGAACGACCAGTCGTGTGCGGTGACGATTGCACGGACGATTGCGAGACCAATCCCACCGATGCTCGTCCCTACTCCCGCCTCGTTCGCCTGTAATTTCTCGCGCCGGGACGCAGGAATTCCGGGGCCGTCATCTTCGACGTATACACCATCGTCCGTCGTCCCAACCCAAATTGTAACTCCTCGACCGCCGTGTTCGACGGCGTTTCGAAACAGGTTTTCGAACACTTGGTGGAGGAGGGATTCGTCGGCGAGGAACGGACGCGACGAGTCGATAGTCAGCGACGCCTCGACGGTCGCCGTCTGCGCCCATGATTCCCGCGCAACGTCTGCTACGGTAACCCGAGAGACGTCGTTGAGGCTCTGTGTTCGGGCGAACTCGAGGATCGACTCGATCATATCAGCTATCCGATCTGCGCTTTCCTGGATCGCGTCGACCGCGTCAGAATCAGCCTCAGCAGTCTCGAGTTTGGCTGCGTATCCCTGAATAACTGCGAGCGGGTTTCGAATGTCGTGAGAGAGTACCGTGACGATCGTTTTCAGTTGTTCGATCTGTGTATCCCGCTGGAGTTCGACCTGTTTTCGGGTCGTGATATCGACGTGTGCGAGGAGTGCGTACCGTTCGCCGTCGTGCGTAAGCGGCGTCGCTTCGAGGTGGAACCAACGGTACTCGTCGGGGGAGTGACACGGGTACTCGAGTTGGAAGTGCGTCCGCGTTCCGGCCAGCAATGCCTCAATACCGTCTGCCACCAGCGTCGCCGTCGAGTCCTCGGCCCGGCGACAAACGCGAAGATAGTTCTCGCCGACCCAGCAGGTATCGTGGGTGTTCCCGTTGACATCGCCGAATTCGACCCACGTTTCGTTCGCGTACACGATGGTACCTGCTGTATCCACTAGGGCGATTTCGAAGGGCAGTGCATCGAAGCAAGCGGGAAAGAGACCAGCGTTCACGGCGGAGTCACTCGTACGCTAGAACGGACAGCGGAAAGTACTTGATGGCCGGTATTCGTTCCGTTCAGCGGGCTACGCCGTGATTTTTCGGTTCTGGTGTTCGAAAACGTACGGTGACCGGAAGAGTGTCGCACTGGCCGACGAGTGAACTTCGTCAGGCCACCGTGGGGACGGAGAGGAGAGCGGACCGAGAACCCGGTTACCGAGAGTTTCATGCCGCTCCCGTGGGAGTACACCAACATGGACTTACGTGACGCGACGTGGACCGACGTTCGCGACTGCGAGACGAATCTCGCGGTCGTCCCCGTCGGCAGCACGGAACAACACGGCCCCCACGCCCCCCTCGGAACTGACGTGATCACCGCGGAGGCCGTCACCGACGCCGGCCTCGAGAAAACCGATCTCGAGGTCGTCCGTGCGCCGGCGATCCCGATCGGGATCGCCGAGGAACACCGCCAATTCCCCGGGACAATGTGGGTGTCCGAGGACACGTTCCGAGACTACGTCCGCGAATCGATCGAGAGCCTCGCCCACCACGGTCTCGAGCGAGTCGTGGTGGTCAACGGCCACGGCGGTAACGTCGACGCGCTGCGAGCGCTCGGCGGTCGACTCACCCGAAGCGGCGACGCGTACGCCGTCCCGTTCACCTGGTTCGAGGCCGTCGGCGACCACTCGAGCGATATGGGCCACGGCGGGCCACTCGAGACGGCACTCCTTCGCCACTGCGCACCCGACCTCGTTCGCGAGGACCGACTCGAGGAGGCCCAGGACGGCCGCGCCGACGGTTGGGGCGAGTGGCAGAGCCACGCGAATCTAGCCTACGACGCGGCGGAGTTCACGGAAAACGGCGTCGTCGGCGATCCAGAGGCGGGCGACGAGGTACGCGGCGAGGAACTGCTCGAACTGGCCGCAGCGTCGCTCGCGGACCTCCTCGAGGCAGTCGCTGAGCGCGATATCTCGCGGCCAGAACGTCGATAAGACCCGCGACGGGTACCAGAGCTGGGACGGAAGGGCGAACGGCTCAGAGGCTGCGACCACCGTTCGAAAGGTACTCGGACGAATGTTCGTCTCGGCGACCGTGAACCGGGTCGTTACTCTTCGTCTTTCTCGTCGTCGCCAGCGGGACCAGCATCCTCGAGCGTGCCACGGAGGGCCGGAATGGTCGAGGTGAGGTCGCCGACTTGCTCGCCCGCATCGGCGATGTCCCCGATGGCTTCCTCGAGCGTCTCGATTTCCTCCTCGAGGTCGTCGGCGTCCTCGAAGGCGTCCGCTCGCTGGCCCATCGTGAACCACTTTTTGGCGTCACGAAGGTGGTCCTCGGCGTCACCGACGTCGAGTGCGGTTTTGAGGCCGTTGAGTACGCCCAATACGTTGTCCGCGTCGGTTTCCCAGATCTCGTCCGCCGCTGGAAGGGCGTCCCAGGCGTCCTCGAGTGAGGATTCCACGTCTTCGCGCATCTCGTTGGCCGCTTCACCGAACAGTTCCTCGTCGTCGCCGAGCGTCGCTTGACTCATGTCGGTGTCTTCACGACGACCGAGGTTAAAAGGTAGCCCGAAAGTGAAAGTGAAAACTAGCTGGAGAGAGACGATATTGCGGAAACAGCAGCGGGATTTCGAAAGGGTAGTCGATCGGTCCGGCTCGCGTCTGCCGTGAGTTTCGAACGGGAAGCGTGGCTAGGGTCGACCGCGAACCGAATCGATGCGCATCAACGGATAGCCGTCTTCCATCTCCATTCGCGTCAGGACCTCACAGCCCTCATAGTCGACGACGATCTCCACCTCGAGAAACCGACCCGTCAACTCGGTGTAGTCGGCCGCCGACTCGGCGAGTGCGGGCTCGAGTTCGTCGGTTCGAACGGAGACGGTGACGCGGTCGCAGTGGGGTTGGTTCTCGATCGAGTCTTCCATCGCCGTGGCGAGACTGGGTGCGCTCTCGAGTGAAATCGGCGTGCCGGCGAACTGGTGATAGAGCGTTCCGAACTTGATACCCGCCTCGAAACAGGCGGCTTCGGCGTCGGTGGGGCTCGTGTCGGTCGACATACGTGCGTCCTCGCGGGCGTCAGGGAAGGGCATTCCGATCGGTTCCATCGACGCGGAACCGTATGGTACTTATCGCCCGTTACCCTCACACCGAACGAATGGCACAGTCGGTCCTGCTTACTGGGGCTGCGGGGCGGGTCGGAGAGGCCATCCTCGAGGGCCTCGCGGACGAACACGAGTGGCGGTTGTTAGATCGTGACCCGCCGACGGAAGACCATCCCGGCGAGTTCGTCGTCGCGGACATCACCGAGGGCGATACCGTCCGCGAGGCGATGGAAGGTATCGACGTCGTGCTCCACCTCGCGGGCGACCCTCGTAAGACCGCGCCCTGGGAGAGCGTCCTGACGAACAATATCGACGGCACGCAGACGGTCTTCGAGGCCGCCATCGACGCCGGCGTCGAGAAGGTCGCATTCGCTTCCTCGAATCACGCCGTCGGCCACTACGAGACCGACGAGCGGACGCCCGAGATGTATCGGACGCACGACGATTACTTACTCGACGGGACGGAACTCCCCCGCCCCGGGAACCTCTACGGCGTCTCGAAGGTCGCGGGAGAATCCCTCGGTCGGTACTACCACGACGAGTACGGTCTCTCGGTCGTCAACGTCCGCATCGGCAACCTCACGGAGGGTCACCCGCCGATCGACTACGAGCGTGGACAGGCGATGTGGCTCTCCTATCGCGACTGTGCACACCTCTTCGATCGCTGTATTCGGGCCGACTACGACTACGAAATCGTCTACGGCATCTCCGACAATGACCGGAAGTACTACTCGCTCGAGCGAGCGAAGGACGTCCTCGGCTACGAGCCACAGGACAATTCGGCGCGTCACGACGACTGAGGCGGGGCGACGCGAGCGGCGGACGACTATGAGAGGCGAAGCCGGCAACCGGTCACCTCGAGGCGTGGCGTTTTGTCCTCGGACGTGACAACGATACGTATGGAGTACACGACGCTCGGGTCGACCGGCATGTCCGTCAGTCGGATCGGCCTCGGCTGCATGAGTTTCGGGACCGGTCGAGACTGGATGCTCGACCGAGAGGAGAGTAGGGAACTCATCGAACGGGCGATCGACCTCGGGATCAACTTCTTCGACACGGCGAACGTCTACTCGTCGGGCGACTCCGAACGTATTCTGGGTGACGTGCTCGCAGACTACGACCGGGACGCACAGGTCGTCGCGACGAAGGCGTACGCCGAGATGGACCCCGCGAATACCAACTCGAGTGGCCTCTCGCGAAAGGCCATCGAGCAGGAACTCGAGGCGAGTCTGGATCGACTCGGGATGGACACGATCGATCTCTACCAGACCCACCGCTGGGACGACGAGACGCCCATCGAGGAAACCCTTCGGGCGCTCGACGACGCCGTTCGTCGGGGGACGGTGCGGTACGTCGGCACCTCCTCGATGTGGGCCCACCAGTTCGCCGACGCGTTGCACGCGAGCGACCGCCTCGACCTCGAGCGATTCGCGACGATGCAAAATCACTACAACGTCTTCTACCGCGAGGAAGAACGCGAGATGCTCCCCCTCTGTCGAAAAGAAGGCGTCGGCGTCATCCCGTGGTCGCCGCTGGCTCGCGGCGTCGGGGCCCGTCCGCTCGGAGAGCTCGAGTCGACGACGCGCGGGCAAACCGACGAGTACCTCGAACAGATTCCGTACCTCGACGGCGGCGGCGAGGAGATCAACGAGCGAATTCAGGAACTCGCCGCCGAGAAGGGCGTCACGATGGCCCAGATCTCACTGGCTTGGTTACTCCACAAAGAATGGGTCGACGCCCCCATCGTCGGCACGACCAGCATCGACCACCTCGAGGAGGCCGTCGAAGCCCTCGAAATCGACCTGACGGCATCGGATATGAGCTATCTCGAGGAACCGTACGAGCCGTTACCGATCGCCGGCCACGAGTGAGGCTACGTAGACCGCCAGGAGACGCGGTGGTCGCCTGTTCGAGCCGGACGGTCAGAACAGTCCTTCGACGTCAGATTCTCGAGCCTCGCGCCGGTCGACGTGCTCCGTCAGTCGCTGGAAGATGATTCCCCGATGCTCGTCCTCGCGAACGAAATCGAACAGGAGCGTGACGAATCGACTCCCGTCGTCGCCGGCCTCGAGATCGCGTCTGGCGTACGTTCTCGCCCGTTCGATTGGCTCCTCGTCGAATCCCAGTTCGTCCGCGAGGACGGTTGCCGCAATCGCCGTCGGCTCGAAGCCAAGCCCATCGCGTGTCGGAACGTCGCCTTCGTGAACCAGTCGAATCGGTGGTCGACGTTCGATCAGTTCGGGGTCGGACTCGAGGACGACGAGAAACGCACGCACGGACTCGAGATCGACGTCTCGATAGGTTGGTGGTAACCCAGAGAGGTACGCTCGAGCGCTGGTCGCGAGCCCCACGGCACCCTCCCAGTTGCGCTCGCGTGTGTGGTAGACAGCGGCGGTGAACTGGATCAGCCCGTGAAGCAGGCGCTCGTCGTCGGTTCCGGACTCGAGGTCGAGCCAGTAGTCCTCCCAGGCGTCGTGAGCGGCGTGATAGAATCCCGCGTTGTAGATCGCGGCCCCGGCTCGGAGGTGATCGCGCATAGGAAGCGTACCCGCTCGAGACTGGTGAGTATATCGGATGAGTCAGCTGCGGAGAGACAGTGTTGGCCGGATACGGATCGCCTCCGGCAGGGCGAGTCGGCGAGGGTGGAAGGGAATACACCGATCGTCGCGTGTGACGATCGTGGGACGAGCAGCGAGCCCCAACCGATTACTGTCCGCCACCGGTTATGGCGGTATACTAACCGTGGCGAGACCGACCTATTATTATGCAGTCTCTGCCAGGTCACGAGAGGCGAGAAGGCACCGCTTAACACCGTAATTGGCGCTGTAAACGCCTCCTGGAGATCGGGCGTGTCACTGGCTCGAGTGGAGACGGCGGCGTCACTCCCACCGGAACTGTCCGTTCTCCTGAACGACTTCGCCGTCGACCTCGAGCCGGGAATCCTCGCTCACGTCGGCGATTAGATCGACGTGGACGGCGGAGTCGTTCCCCGTCTCACCCTCCGGGAGGTTCGCGTCGTAGGCCCGCCCAAGCGCGAGGTGGACCGTCTCGCCCATCTTTTCGTCGAAGAGGATGTTGTCCGTGTAGCGGTCGATGCCCCGATTCATGCCGATGCCGAGTTCGCCGAGTTTGCGTGCGCCCTCGTCCGTCTCGAGGATCTCACCGATCACGGACTCGCCCTGTTCGGCGTCGGAGTCGACGACCTCGCCGTCTTCGAACTCGAGGCGGACGTTCCGAACCGACTCGCCGCGGAGCGTCATCGGCACGTCGAACGTCACCTCGCCCTCGGTAGCGTAAGGGGCGGTGAACACCTCACCGCTGGGGAGGTTGTGCGAGTCGTAGGCGACCGACGCCGCGCTGTTGACCGCCGTTCGTCCCGCTATCTGCATGGTGAGGTCCGTGCCCTCCGAGACGATCCGAACCTCGCTGCCGTCGTCGAGGATCGACTTCATTTTCCCCATCTCCTCGGCCAGCGATTCCCAGTCCCGGAGGATGGCGTCGTACGCGAAGTCTCGGTACTCCTCGAAGGCCATCCCGGCCTGCTGGGCGAGCGAGCGCGTCGGGTGAACGGTCGACACCCAGCGCGTCCCGAGTCGGGTCTCGCGGATCTCGGTTCTGGCACTTCGATAGGCCTGACGCGTCTCACCGGGGACGTCCGCCGTCGAACTGGTGTTTCGCCCGCCGCCGAGCGAGAGGTAGACGTCCGCGTTCTCGACCAACGCGAGTTCGTGGGCCGGATCCGCCTCGAATTCGCCGTCGTGTGCCCGCAGGTACGCGCGCGTAATCTCCCCTGAACTGAACGTCGAGAGCAGATTCGCACCTCGCTCGCCGAGTTGCTCGGCGACCGCAACCGCCAGTTCGTGTGCCTCGGGGCCGACGGAGAGAACGACGTCGTCCCCCGCTTCGACCCGTGCGCTCCACTCGACCAGTACCTCGGCGTGTTCGCGTACGCGTTCGTCCATACCGGCAACTCTCGAGCGGGCCACTAAACGCTCACCGTTCACGGCGCGTCTTCGAGAACCAGGCGAGACGGGTCGACCGACTCGAGTCAGCGACGCCGCCGGGTCAACTCGGCGAGGGGTCGTCGGCGGCCCCTCGATTGCGAGCGCGAACGAACGCCACCACGGCGTAGACGATCGGCGTATCGACGACGGCAATCGCGAGTTTCAACAGGTACTGACCGACCATCAAGGCGAGCACTTCACTCGCACCCAGGCTCGGGCCGACGCCGAGTAGGGCTGGCGAGAGCGAGAACGCGATCGCGACAAAGATGACCGTGTCGATCGCCTGGCTGCTCGCCGTCGACGCGATGTTTCGAAGCCAGAGCTTCTCCCGACCCGTGTGGTCCCGAATTCGGTGGAAGATAATCACGTCCCAGTTCTGGCTCACGACGTAGGCAAAGAGGCTGCCGAGGACGATGTTCGTCGACGCGCCCAGGACGGCTTCGAACATCTCCGGGTCGATGCTCGAGACGTCGGCCGGGGCCGCAATCGTCGACCAGATGAGGAGGAGCACGACGAAGTTCATCGCGAAGGCGACGTTGACGACGACCTGTGCGGCCCGACGGCCGTAGAGTTCCGCGTAGCAGTCGCTGGCCAAGAACGTCAACGCGTACGCGAGCGCTGCGCCGGGCAAGACCAACTCTGCACCGGTAATCGGGAGTGAAACGGGCATGGGAAACGCGAGTACTTTCGAGGCCGTCACCTGCGCCGTCACCAACGCCGTCACGAAGAGCCCGATCAGCGCGACCTGCGTAATCGAGGGCGCTGGGGGCGTCTGCGAGTGCGAATCCGACTGGGTCATGCACACGGCGTATCCATCGGAGCTACCTAAACGGTTCGAGACGTCCTCGAGAAGTCACGAATCGGCAATCGCCTCGCAGTTATTGGCAGCCCGTTCACAGGATAGCGAGAAATGGGCGTGAGAAGAATTGGTGGTTTCAGCGTCCGTATCTCCCATCCCGTGTACGGCCACACCGCACCACGAGCGACGCTACGGCGCAATCGTCGTGTCTAAGGGAGATTCTATCAGCCCCAATATAGTTCCAAGTTCTCCAAACTACAGGACATTCTCCAACTATCCGCAGTTTTCAGCATTCGTTTGTCTGTTCTTCGAGAGGACGAGCACAACACAACTGTTATACGTGTCCCGGGGTTTGTTTTGGATGCAATGGCGAAAGGAAACGTTGATTTCTTCAACGACACAGGCGGCTACGGTTTCATTGAGACGGACGACGCAGACGACGACGTTTTCTTCCACATGGAAGACGTTGGCGGTCCGGACCTCGAAGAAGGTACAGAGATCGAATTCGACATCGAACAGGCCCCAAAAGGCCCCCGCGCCACCAACGTCACCCGCCTGTAACACGGCTAATCACGTTCGGTAACGGGTTTCACAGTTTACCAACCATTCTTCGGACAGTGTACGTGGATACTGGCGAGTAATGCAGCCGACCCGATACTCGGGGACGGCGCTCGACTTACTCGCATAGGTAACTCGACATCGCGACCCCACACGAACACTCGACACTCACCATTCACCACTGGCACCTATCCTCGAGTCAGAGAGTCGTTCTCGAGTGTCATTCACACTCGTTGTCTTCCGCATAAAATATGTCGAGAGTACAACTACAGTGGTGGCATTCAGTTGGTCGAACCTGGAAATGAGCCGTGGATAGCGGCCGGGATTGTTTTATGCAGTGCAATCCGCCCCATCTGGGTTCGAAAAGACGATAGTATCCGTTATGCGGAGTATATTGACGATTTTTGAACAGTTTCGAAAACCGACGTGTAATTGCCCGTTACCGGCAGTGAACTGGATATTCACCAGTTGTCTCTCAGTTAGACCGTCACCACAGTAAAGAAACAGTTGATACGAGAACGATAACAAATAGTCGGACAGTTGGTGTGTCGTCTGTGGTTGTAACATGGACGATTTGACCGGATTTCAGCGCGATCTTCTGTACGTGATCGCCGGAGCTGACGAGCCGTCTGGGCAGGAAGTAAAGGACGAAATCGAGACGTATTACAACAGCGAGATCAACCACGGCCGGTTGTATCCCAATCTCGATACGCTCGTCAACAAGGAACTCGTCGAAAAGGGCCAACTCGATCGCCGAACGAACTACTACGCGCTCGGCGATCAAGGCCTCGATCAGATCAAAGACCGACGATCGTGGGAACAACAGTACCTCGAGTGATCCCGCTCGAGTAATCGAGTGGGTTCTCGGCCGTCGACGTCGCACAGACACACCATGGTGCGACGTCGCTCTCTCTTTCTCGAGTAGAACAATCTGTACTTAACGGGGCCGCACTCGAGGCCACAGAAGGCCATTCAAGCCGTAGAAAGCAACTCAGGCTCAGGCGAACAACTGCCGCGCATCGTCCAACGCCGCGACCAACTCGTCGATTTCTTCGCGCGTATTATACACGTAGAACGACGCTCGAGTCGACGCCGGAACGCCCAGTTTGTCGTGGAGTGGCTGCGTACAGTGATCGCCGGCGCGGACGGCGACCGTGTGGTCGTTCATGATCGAGGTGAGGTCGTGAGCGTGGACGCCCTCGAGGTTGAAGCTCACCAGACCGCCGCGGTCGGGGCCGCCTTCGGGGCCGTAGATCTCGACGTCGCCTTCGGCCTCGAGTCGGTCGTAGGCGTAGGCAGCGAGTTCCTCCTCGTGGGCCTGAATGCGATCCATGCCGATTTCCTCGAGCCAGTCGATCGCGGCCTCGAGTCCAACGGCTTCGGCGATTGGCGGCGTCCCGGGTTCGAACTTCCATGGGAGGTCGCCCCACGTCGAGTCCTCGAACGTGACCTTGCGGATCATGCCGCCGCCGTAGAGGTAGGGCTCCATTTCCTCGAGCAGTTCCTGTTTACCGTAGAGGACGCCGATGCCAGTTGGGCCGGCCATCTTGTGCCCCGAGAAGGCGTAGAAGTCGGCGTCGATCTCGCTCACGTCGACGGGTCGGTTGGGGACGGCCTGTGCGCCGTCGATAAAGGAGAGAGCGTCGTGTTCGTGGGCGAGGTCGGTGAGTTCGGAGACGGGGTTGACGGTGCCGAGCGTGTTCGAGACGTGGACCGCGGAGACGATGGCCGCGTCGTCGTCGATCAGTTCGCGGGCGTGATCCATATCGAGTCGCCCGGTGTCGTCGACGCGAATGTACTCGACCTCGGCACCGGTCTGTTTGGCGATCTGTTGCCAGGTGACGAGCGACGCGTGGTGTTCCATCTCCGTGAGGACCACGCGGTCGCCGGCCTCGAGTTCGTTCAGTCCCCAGGCGTAAGCGATGAGGTTCTCGCCTTCGGTCGTGTTCTTCGTGAAAATGATTTCCTCGCGGCCGTCGGCGTCGATAAAGTCGGCAACGCGGTCGTGGGCTGATTCGTAGCGTTCGGAGGCTTCCTGGCTCAGGTGGTGGATACCGCGGTGGACGTTCGCGTTGTGCCGGCGGTAGTACTCGCTCATCGCGTCGACGACCGGATCCGGCGTCTGTGTCGTCGCCGCGTTGTCGAGGTAGACGACCTGCTGGCCGTCGAATTCCCGCTCGAGAATGGGGAACGCATCGCGGATGGACTCGACGTCGAGACCCTCGAAATTCTGATGGCTCATTACGTACGAGGAGGGACTCGAGACAAAACACTCCTTCGGTCCGTGACAGGGCGAGGGTGTGAAAATCGAAACGCTCGGCGTGAGGAGACGTGCGGACGTCGAACGGTTGCTCGAGGAGAACGCGTCAAAAGGGGGGACCGAAGATGTGAACGGACTGGTGGGTGGGTGCCTCAGCAGGGACGGCTAACCAACCACTGTTCGTGCCCTGCCAATTAGACTGTTCAGCGCAAGGACCATATCAGTATTTCCAAAATAGTTTGGCTACATTGAATCTGTTCCGAAAAATAGCGCAGGATGAGTTTTGGATTCCGACATGCAACGGTTCTCGATGTCCGAACGGAGCACCCGACTAATTATATGCAATACATGTGAACGGACAGATACGATGCCTGTGATTAAAACGTCGGGACTCACGAAAACGTACGGTGAGTTAACCGCCGTCGACACCCTCGATTTGAGCGTCGAGTACGGAGAGGTCTTCGGGTTTTTGGGGCCAAACGGGGCCGGTAAATCCACGACCATCAATATGTTGCTCGATTTCGCTCGACCGACGGCGGGGACGGCGACGGTACTGGGCTACGACACACAAGCGGAAGCCGACGCGATCAGTCCCCGCGTCGGGGTCCTTCCGGAAGGATTCGACATCTATCCGCGCCTCTCGGGTCGTCGTCACCTCGAGTTCGCGATCGAAACCAAAGCCGCCGACGACGACCCCGACAGGATCCTCGAGCGCGTCGGGTTGTCTGGCGACGACGCGAGTAGACCGGCTGGTGGCTACTCCAAGGGAATGCGTCAACGGCTCGCGACGGGCATGGCCCTCGTCGGCGATCCCGATTTGTTGATCATGGACGAACCCACGTCCGGGCTCGACCCACACGGGATCCGCGAGATGCAAGCTCTCGTCCGTTCGGAAGCCGAACGCGGAACGACCGTCTTCTTCTCGAGTCACATTCTCGAACACGTCGAGGCGGTCTGCGATCGAATCGGCGTCTTGAACGAGGGGCGACTGGTCGCCGTCGACACGATCGACGGTCTTCGCGAATCCATCGGCGGCGGCGCGACGATGGAACTGACGCTTTCCGACCCTGTCGACGACCTCTCCGACGTCGCTTGTTCGGTTTCCGGGATTAGCGAGGTCAGTGCAACCGAACACAGCCTCGAGTGTACCATCACCGACCCGACGGCGAAAGCGACCGTCATCACGGAACTCGACGCCGCGGGCGCGACGATACGCGACGTACAGATCGAGGACGTCTCGCTCGAGACGCTATTCACCGCGTTGACGAACGGCGACGAAGCCGGAGACGCGTCTGAATCACCGGCAAGTGCCGTCGCGACCGAATCCGAGGTGGCGAGATGAGTTCCCACATCACCACCGTCGCCCGCAAAGAGTTCGAGGACGCCGGGCGATCGAAGCTCCTCTGGGTGCTTGTAACGTTGCTCGTCGGAATCGTCGTCGTCGGGTACACGGCGGTCTGGTACACCGGAGGCGACGTCAGCGCGGACGAGATGCTCGGGTTTTTGGGCCTCCCGTTACAGACGATCATTCCGATCGCCGCGTTGATCACGGGCTACATGGCCGTCGTCGGCGAGCGACGCTCCGGGAGCATGAAGCTCCTACTCGGACTCCCGCCCAATCGCACCGACATCGTCTTCGGGAAGGTCCTCGGCCGAATGGCCGTCGTCGGGGCGGCCATCGTCCTCGCGTTCCTCGTCGCGCTCGTTCTCGGGGCAGTCCTTTTCGGCTCGGTCCCGCTTACGAGCATCCTCGCGTTCGCCGCCCTCACGCTGCTCTTCGGTCTCTCGTTCGCCGGCCTCGCCGTCGGCGTCTCCGCCGGCGTCGACTCACGCGGAAAATCTATGGCGCTCGTCGTCGGCCTCTACATGATCTTCGTCGCCCTCTGGGAACTCCTCACGGCCGGCCCCTACTACCTCATCTACGGCAACGGGCCGCCCGTCGAAGCCCAGACGTGGTACCTGCTCCTCGAGCAGTTCAACCCGATCACGAGTTACACGACGATGGCGAGCAACGTCGTCGACGGCGAAGTCGTCCCCTTCGCGTTCCAGTACGGACTCGAGGACTGGGAAGCTGGGCAGATGACGCCAGCCGAGCGCTACGGCGACGGTGCGCCGTTCTATCTGGACGATTGGTTCGGCATCGTCGTCTTAATGTTCTGGCTGGTCGTTCCCATCGCGATCGGTTACTACCGGTTCAAAAGAGCGGATCTCTGAGCGACTTCGATACCGCCAGCCTCGAATCAAAGCCGAAGCGTCTGCGCGTGAAGCGTCGATCCGATCTCGAGGACGTTCGCTTCGTCGACGAATCCTGCTTCGATCGCGAACTCGACCGAGCGCGTCCCGACGATGTTACTGACGGTCGCCCGTGCGAGGCTGTCGGCAACGGCCTCCTCGTCGACCACCTCGCCGCCGTAGAACTCCTCGGTGACGGTCAAGGAGACATCGTCTGTTTCGAACGTCTCGCCGAGGGCGTCCTCGTCGCAGACCGTGACCAACAACCCCTCCGGCGTCTCCTGTTCTGTGACGATCATCCGTTACTCGAGTCGCCACTCCTCGTCGCCGTTTTCGGAGTCGGCGTCGGGAGCGCTACGGCCGGGGTCGGTCAGATCCTGTGCGTCGAGATTCTCTCGAGGGGGCCCACCAGCCGGTCCGCCGGTGCCGGCAGCCTGTCCCTGGCCGTTCATCTCTCGACGTTCTTCCATGACGTCCTGTTCGGCCTGCTCGAGTAACGCGTTTGCCTCCTCTGCGATCTCTTCGGCTTCGTCGTACTCGCCTAACTCCTCGAGAATTTCGGCCTTTTCCTCGAGGACCTTCGCATTACGCAAGCCGAGGCGAATCGCGTTGTCGATGCAGTGCAGGGCGTCTTCTGCGAGGCCTCGTTCTGAGAGGAAGAAGGCTCGGTTGAACCAACCCTCGGCGAAGCGTTCGTCGATTTCGATGGCGCGTTCGGCGTGTTCGAGCGCTTGCGCCGTCTCGCCGAACTCCCAGAGTGCGTACGCGAGATTCGTCTCGGCCGTCGCGGCGTGCTCACTCGAGTCGTCCACCTCGAGCGCTTCGCGATGGGCACCGATCGCTTCGTCCCACTCCTCGAGTTCCGCGTGGGCGACGCCTTTGTTCACCCACGCTTCCTGTTCGATGCGTTCATCGTCGGCGAAACGCGCGGTCCGCTCGAACGCGGCAGTCGCCTGCTCAAAGCGGTTGATCTGCATGTAGTTGAGGCCGACGTCGAGTAACTCACTCGCCGCGACGTCGTCCTGATCGATGTTGTGCGAATCGAGCGTGTCGGTGACAACCCTGGAGTCGACGGGGTCGACCTTCGAGGGGTCGACGCCCAGTTCCGGCGGATCCAGATCGAATTCGTCGTAGGTGTCACCGAACCCCTCGCCTTCGGAGAATCGGTGGTCGCGATCGCCCTCTCGGTCAGTCATTGGCGGAATGTGGCGTCGAGGACTGTTAAGGGCTGCGACCTCGAGTGTTATTCCTGTTCGGTCGACCGATCGCGATTCGTCGCGACGTGTGCCACACAGACTAACCGTTGGGAGAGTGGTTAAATCACAGATCACACGGATTTAGTAAAGGTGAGAATTCATCGGAACCGCCATCGAAGCCAAAGACGCCAATGTCCACCCATAGACGTCCTCAAGCGCGTCGGGATCCACGACGCCGCCGATCAGACACCGAGTGGTTACTCGAAGGAAATGTCACAGCGACTCGTCCTCGGGATGGCCCTCATCGGCGAACCGGGCCTACTCGTTCTCGAGAGTCCGAACGAGAGCGGAGCGAAACTGAGCTATCGTCTGTTTTCTCGAGTCACCGGCGTTGGTATGTGAACGAAGAAATAGCAGGAATTTAATAGAACATGCTGGTACGACCACCCGAATGTCTCCGTGTGATGACACCTCCGGACCGACGCCGACGCCCGATACATCGAGTACGCAGCGCCCCGTTTCACGACCGTTCACTCGACGACGCGTTCTTACCGTCGGGGCCACTGCGGCAGTGGCTTCCGTAGCCGGCTGTTCGAGCGCCGTCGACTTCCTCGCAGACATGACCTTAGAGGAGGTAAACGTATTCAACGGAGCCGACGAGCCGATTAGCGGGACGATCGAAATCGTCGACCCGGACGGCGACGTCGCACTCGAGGAGTCGTTCGACCTCGAGCGAGACCGTGACGGCGACGACGAGGACAACGATGGGGCCGCGTTTTACGACGATACCTGGTCTGAAGCCGGCGAGTACGAGGTCAGCGTCGAACTCGAGGACGAACCCGACGAGGCGAGTGACGATGGCGAGTCAGCGGACGACGGGGAGGACAACGACGATGGCGACGATGGCGACGACAACGCCACTCCACTCGGTCCAGAACGAACCGACACCGTCACAATCGACGATCCGGACGAGGAGCGACTCGTGGTCGGCATTGCACAGGAAGGGCCAGGAGAGCTAATCAGCTTCCACATCATCGAAGATTTCTCCGAACTCGAGGACGAATTCGAGGGAGAGTTCGAGGAGTGAGGTGATGGGAAAGCCCACCCCACCGCCAAATCGTTGAAGAAGCACTCGAGCCTACGAACAGCACATGCGACTGTTCGTCAGCGTCGACCTTCCCGACGACCTCGCGGCGTCGATTGAGACCGTTCAAGACGAGTTACGCGATGCGAGTGGATTGCGGTTCACGGACCCCGAGCAGACGCACGTAACGCTCAAATTCCTCGGCGACGTCGGCGAGGGTCAGTTGGACGACCTCCGACGCGAACTCGCCGCTGCCGTTTCCGATGCGTCCGTCGAGCCGTTTTCCGCTCGCTTCGGTGGACTAGGCGTCTTCCCGAGCCTCGAGTACATCAGCGTCGTCTGGCTCGGCGTCGAAGCTGGAGGCGACTCGCTCACGCGACTCCACGAGGCCGTCGAATCGCGGACGGTCGCGATGGGATTCGAGCCGGAATCCCACGAGTTCACGCCACACGTGACGCTCGCCCGAATGGAACACGCCGGTGGAAAAGAACTCGTCCAGAACGTCGTCCGCGAGCGCGAACCGACGGTCGGAAAGATGCACGTCGATTCGATTCACCTGACCGAGAGCACGCTCACCGACGACGGGCCGACGTACTCGAGTGTCGACTCGTTCTCGCTCGAGTAAGCGGCCTCGAGAGCGACCAGCTCTCCAGAAACCAGGAGGTAGCGAGCGGAGTGAAAGGGCACGAACGAGCGACGCACGAGACGGCGAATGAACGACCGACGCGAGCGCACGGAGATCGCTACACGGCCGCGTGGGGTCGCCTTCGCACGCTGGCGCCGAGATGGACAACATTTTAAGCCACCGCGGGCTACGTCCGCCTACTATGGGTAAGAAAACGAAGGGCAAGAAAAAGCGTCTTGCCAAACTCGAGAACCAGAACAGCCGCGTTCCGGCGTGGGTTATGATGAAGACGGACATGGAAGTCCAGCGAAACCCAAAACGACGCAACTGGCGGCGTAACGACACCGACGAGTAACGATGAGTGCAAGTGATTTCGAGGAACGTGTCGTCACCGTTCCCCTGCGCGACGTCAAGAAAGGAGCCAACCACGAAGCCGCAGACCTCGCGATGCGACTCATCCGCGAACACCTCGCAAAACACTTCTCCGTCGACGAGGAGGCGATCCGACTGGATCCCTCGATCAACGAGGAAGTGTGGTCACAGGGTCGTTCCAACCCGCCACGAAAACTTCGCGTTCGTGCGGCTCGCTTCGACGAAGACGGTGAGGCCGTCGTCGAGGCCGAGGTCGCCGACTAAATTTGCAACGACTCGCCTTCGTCGGGTCAGCCTACGTCGGCGTCTTCGCCCGTGCGACCGACACCTGCGTGCTCGTTCGACCGGACGTCGACGACGACACCGTCGCTGACCTGACCGACGAACTCGAGGTGCCCGCGATTCAGACGACCGTCGGCGGCTCCTCGACGGTCGGCGCGTTAGCGACGGGTAACGAGAACGGACTCCTCGTCAGTTCTCGTATTCTCGAGTATGAACGAGAACGACTCGAGGACGAAGTGGACGTTCCGGTGACGGAACTCTCCGGAAAGATCAACGCCGCGGGGAACGTCGTCCTCGCGAACGACTACGGTGCGTACGTCCATCCGGATCTCCCTCGAGAAACGATCCAGACGATCAAAGACACGCTCGAGGTGCCCGTCGAACGCGGCGACCTCGCGGGTGTTCGCACCGTCGGCACCGCCGCCGTCGCGACCAACTCCGGGGTGCTCTGTCACCCGAAAGCGACCGACGAGGAACTCGACTTCCTCGAGGACGCACTCGACGTTCGCGCCGACGTCGGCACCGTCAACTACGGCGCGCCGCTTGTCGGCTCCGGACTGATCGCGAACGAAGCCGGCTACGTCATCGGCGAGGATACGACCGGACCCGAGCTGGGCCGGATCGAAGACGCGCTCGGCTATCTGGAGTAACACCCCATTTTCACGGGCTGGATCGCCCGTTCTCGATTTCTCGAAGAGCGATAGGAGCTACCACAAATCAGTGCACACCTGATCGCCGAACCGTCTGGTGAGCGGCGTGTGATCCGTTTCAGTTGGGACGACGGTGACGACACCACTCGAGGCTTCGAGTCTCCGCTTCCCAACGGCGCTATTCGTCGCCCTGGAGTTCGAACCGGTGGCGAACGACGTCGCTGTCGTCGTCCCACTCGAAGGAGTCGTGTGCGCGCTCGAGGAGTCGCTCGTAGGACGCGAGGTCGTCCATCCCTTCGGCCTGGGCGTCCGCGTCGGTCAGGTCGCCGAGCGTTCGTTCGGTTACGTCGGTTACCTCGAACGTCGTTCCCTCGATGGTGAACGTGTCGCCGACCTCAGCATACTGGTGGCCGCGGTGGATCTGGGTCACCTCGCCCTCGAGAACCTGCGTTTGCATGCGCTCGCTCGGGAGTAATTCGGCTGGCTCGAGTTGACTCATACTCGCTCGTGCGTGGGCCAGCGCAAAATCCGTTGTCACCGGCGAGTTCAGGTGAAGCGATTGCGTAACAGGGAGTCCAAAATCGGCATACACCTGCACTAACGGACCTCTCCTGAAGAGTTATACGAGTGGATAGTGAGATGAAATGTATGGTTCTCCAATCAGTCTTCGCCCGGATCAAGACCGGGTTCACGATTGCGAAAGCGTCGTTCGGCGTCCTTCGCAGCGAGAAGTGGCTGCTCGTGTTTCCGCTGTTATACGGGCTCACGTGGACTGTCGGAATCGCCCTCCTCATCGCCGGTCTCCTGGTCGCGTTGGTCGGTGCCGGCATCGGCATCGGCGTCCTCGAGCAGTTCACCGGCGCGTCCGACGGCACGGTCGACGGCGTGTTTCAGGTCGTCGCACTCGTCGCCTCCTTCGGCGTGATGTTCGTCGCGACCGCCGTCGCGACGTTCTTCAGCGCGGCGCTCGTCCATTCCGTCGGAAAACTGTTTCAGGGCGAAGAGACGAGCGTCCGAGACGGACTCGCCGGTGCGTGGGAGTCCCACCGAACGATTCTCGCGTGGGGTGTCGTCGGTGCAGTCGTCGGTCTCGTCTTCCAGGCCCTCGAGAGCCGAGACGGACTGGGCGCACAGATCGCTCGAGGAATCGCCGGCTTCGCCTGGTTTGCGATGACGTTTTTCATCGTTCCGGTGATCGTCTTTCAGGACGGTGGCGTCCGAGAGTCGATGCGCGAGAGCGTCACGACGTTCCGCGAGACGTGGGGCGAAGTCGGCGGCGTCAGCCTCGGTATCGGCCTCGTCATCGTTCCGCTCGCGCTGGTCGTTCTCGCGACGGGAATCGGAGCACCGCTGTTCTTCCTCGAGGACCCCAGTGGCGTATTGCCCTACTCGGTCGCGGTGACGATCCTCCTGTTGGGCGCGCTCGTCGTCGTCCACACTGCTGCGACGGCAATCGCGAAAACGGCACTCTACCAGTACGCAG
Source organism: Natronorubrum sediminis (assembly GCF_900108095.1). Classification (NCBI taxonomy): domain Archaea; kingdom Methanobacteriati; phylum Methanobacteriota; class Halobacteria; order Halobacteriales; family Natrialbaceae; genus Natronorubrum; species Natronorubrum sediminis. The sequence goes on along the minus strand of NZ_FNWL01000003.1, from coordinate 186,664 downwards.
ACGGCGGCGAACTGCCACCACAGTTCGACGGAATCGACCCGCAGAGCCTCGCCACGCGAAGGCGAGGCTCGAAGTCGGTGTCGAGTGACCCGTCCGGCCAACAGCCCGGACAGATCTGAGGCGATCAATGTCGGGAGTCGAACACTCCTGACTCCGATGGAAGGGAAGATTCTTCCGACTGCCTGCCGGAGTGAGAGACATGAATCAATATACGGTCACCGGCCGGTTCAAGAACCGCGACGGGTACGCGTCGTTCGAAACGACGATCGACGCCGTAAACGAATCTGTCGCACGAGAACACGCGCTCTCCCAGTTCGGGAGCGAACACGGACTCAAGCGAACGGAAATCGACCTCGAAGAGGTGGCACAACGATGAGTCAACAACAACTTCAGCAACTGTCCCAGCAGCTTCAAGAGATCGAAGAGGAGATCGAAACGCTCGAGCAGAACGTCGAAGCGATCCGACAGCAAAAAGACGAAGCCGACGAGGCGACCGAGGCGCTCGAGACGCTCGAGACCGGATCGACCGTGCAGGTTCCGGTCGGCGGCGGTGCCTACCTTCGCGCGACGGTCGAGGACATCGACGAAGTGATCGTCGAACTCGGTGCAGACTACGCCGCGGAGTTCGAACAGGACGACGCGATCGACGCCCTCGAGAGCAAACAGGAGAATCTCGACGACCGAATCGACGAGGTCAACGGCGAGATTTCTGAGTTGCAGTCTGAAAGTGACGAACTCGAACAGCAGGCCCAACAGCTCCAACAGCAGGCGATGCAACAGCAGATGCAACAGATGCAGGGCCAGAACCCCGACGAATAACGTCGGGCGACTATCCGCATCATGTTCGATAATTTGAAGGAGAAACTCGGGAGCTTCCGCAAAGACGCCGAAGCGGCGGCTGAGGAGAACGTCGAGGAAGTCGACGACGAGGAAGAACTCGAGGACGAAGACTCCGAGGTTGCCGAAGAGACGACAGCACCCGAGCCGTCGGACGCCCCAGCAGCGACTGCGGAGTCGACTGGAGACGCACCCAGCGCGCGAGAAGACGATCACGAGCCGGCGGATGCACCCGAGACGCGGGAAACGGCGACTGCGAGCGACGAGACGGCTGTCGCGACGAGCGAATCAGCGCTCGAGAACGAGTCCCAGGGTGAGGACGCTTCGACCGAGACTGTCGACGACACGCCAGCGGTGGCGTCGGAAACCCCCGCCGCAGACACCGTCGACGAGGCCTCGGAACCGACCCACGAGGAGTCGGACGTCGACGAGGAGACACCGGAAAGCGAAGCGATCGAGGACGACGACATCGAGGTCGGCGAGACCGAGGACGCAGCGGGTGCTTCGGTCGCAGACGGCACTGAAGACGACGACACAGCGGACGCAGACGAGGATAACGGAACCGGCTTCGGTGCAAAAGCGCGCTCGCTCGTCAAGGGTAAGTTCGTCATCGAGGAGGACGACCTCGAGGGCCCACTTCAGGAACTCGAGTTGGCGTTGCTCTCGAGTGACGTGGAGATGAACGTTGCCCAGGAGATTCTCGACAACATTCGCGAGGAACTGATCGGCGAGACACGGACGTTTACGACCTCGACGGGTGCAGTCGTCGAGGAAGCACTGCACGACGCGATCTACGACGTCATCAGCGTCGGCCAGTTCGACTTCGAAGAACGTCTCGCGGCCGAGGACGCGCCGGTGACGATCATCTTTACCGGCGTCAACGGGGTCGGAAAGACGACATCGATCGCCAAACTCAGTCAGTATCTCGAGGAACGAGGGTACTCCTCGGTGATGGCGAACGGCGATACGTACCGCGCCGGAGCGAACGAGCAGATCCAAGAGCACGCGGACGCGCTCGACACGAAACTCATCAGTCACGAACAAGGCGGCGACCCCGCCGCCGTGTTGTACGACGCCGTCGAGTACGCCGAAGCGAACGACATCGACGTCGTCTTGGGCGATACGGCAGGGCGACTCCACACCGACGAAGGACTGATGGACCAACTCGAGAAGATTGGTCGAGTCGTCGACCCCGATATGACGCTGTTCGTCGACGAAGCGGTCGCCGGACAGGATGCGGTCAATCGTGCTCGCGAGTTCGACGAGGCTGCCGAAATCGACGGTGCAATCTTGACGAAAGCCGACGCCGACTCGAACGGCGGTGCCGCGATTTCGATCGCTCACGTCACCGGGAAGCCGATCCTCTTCTTGGGTGTCGGACAGGGCTACGACGACATCGAGCGCTTCGATCCGGACGAGATGATCGATCGGTTGCTCGAAGACGACGTGTAGCCGCCGAACCCAGCCCCTTTTTTAGATCGTCGAGAGACCGTACCAGTCCACGAGTGACTGTCACGAGCGAGCGAGTAAACGAAAAGCCCATAATACAGGTAACTTAGTTTACAGTATGCGAACTCCCCGGACTCGTCGGTCCCTCCTGTCGTCAGTACTGCCGGTTACAGCGGCCCTCGCCGGTTGTTTCGACGGACAACTCGCACGCACAGATGACGACGATGCGGAGTTGGTTTCACCCGACGAGTACGACTGTGGCGACCGTGACCGTCCGGATCCCGAGGAACCCACACCCAGCGAGACGCTCGAGCGGGTCTCGTATCCGACGACTCCGGAGTCGGTGAGCGACGACGCCGAGACGTACGCACTCGGGTTCGAGCAGGCCTATCGGCAAAACGCCTTCCTCGAGGAGTATGGCTCGGAAGCACACGACGTTCACTTCGACCTAGAGCGAAATCGGCTGACCGAAATTGAGGGGAACCCAGATGTCGAGTCGGATGCAGAGATGGAGACGGACGCGGTGATGGTGTCGATCGTCTACAACCATACGACGGCGACCTCACAGGGGTCGAACCCGACCGAACGAGGGACGCGCGTCACCTATTATATCGACGAAAACGTCACGATTCGGGCACGAAATCAGGGTATCGCCGACGAACCCGAGTTCGAACCCGATCCGCGTGGGGAGACCGGCACCGTCGTCGCGTGTTCGGAGTAACGCCGAATTGGGCCCTCGACTGTCGTTTCTCGAGCGATGGAGACAGTGCTGAGGAGCGAGTACGACGGTTGAGGTCGGGCCAGGAGTCGACTCGAACCGTCCGCATTCGTACCGGCAATCGTGTCCGCTACCAGTGACGGATCTCACCGGGTGCCACTGGATCGGCACGTCTCAGTTGCGATAGACCGTAAATCCAGTCGGCAGCGAGTGGTGTGTCGATCCGAACGGGGCAAGAGTTGCTGGTGGAGCGGACCGACGTCAGGATTCGCCGAATTGCAGGCTGGTATAGGGTTCGGGTGTGAGTACTTGCTACTAGATGACTGTACGAGAGACGGCACTCACAGTGTCTGCCATTTGGGAGACACACCGGCGGTGGTTCAGATGAATACGACGGAGCAGTACAAACAGAACAAACATCCCCTCGACGTGATCGACGACGTCTACGAGTACGCAGAAGACGGACTCTCCTTCGAAGAAATCGAAGAGCGAGCCGGTGACGGCGAGTGGGAGCGCTTGAAGTGGGCCGGCATGTACGCCCAGAAACAGGAGGGGTACTTCATGATCCGGACGAAGGTTCCGGGCGGAAAGCTCACGCCCGAACAGGCCGAGGTTATCGGCGAAGTGACCGACGACCTCGCCGTCGCACCCGAGGAGTACGGCGGGGAAGAGCAAAACGAACTGTGGGGTGACGCCTACCTCGACATCACGACCCGTCAGGACATCCAGAAACACTGGATTCGCGTCGAGGACGTGCCCGAAATGTGGGATCGATACGACGAAGTCGGCCTGACGACGGTCCAAGGCTGTGGCGACTCCGCCCGGAACGTTCTCGGCTGTCCCGCTGCCGGTCTCGACGACCACGAGTGTTTCAACGCCCAGCCGGTCGTCGACGCCGTCTCCGAGTTCTTCACGGGCAACCGCGAGTACGCGAACCTTCCGCGGAAGTTCAAGCTCACGATCACGGGCTGTGCCCACGACTGCGCGCAGTCTCAGATCAACGACATCGGACTCGTCCCCGCGAAGAAAGAACTCGAGGGAGAGCATCGTTACGGCTTCCACGCTCGCGTCGGTGGCGGCCTCTCTGACGGCCCGCGAATGGGCTCTGAACTCGACCTCTTCATCGAGCCAGAACACGCCGTCGAGTTCTGTCGCGCCGTCGCACAGACGTTTAAAGAGATCGGCGACCGAAACAACCGCGGCGTCTGCCGCATGCGATACCTCGTCGAGCAACTCGGCCCCGAGAAGTTCGAGGAAGCGATCCGCGACCGAACTAGCCTCGAGTTCCCGACTGCGGGTCAGAACCTGACCGTCGGCTATCAGGACGACCACGTCGGCGTCCACGATCAGAAACAGGAGGGGCTGCAGTACGTCGGCTTCAACGTCGTCGCCGGCCGAATGGGCGGCACCGAGTTCGCCGAAGCCGCTCGCGCGGCCAAAAAGTACGGCACAGAGGACGCCTCCGTGCGCCTCGCGACCGACCAGAACTTCCTCATCAGCCACATCCCCGAGGAGAACGTCGAGGACCTCCTCGCGGAGCCGTTCGCCGCGGACTACCAGCCCGATCCCGGCGCGTTCTCCCGCGGTGCCGTCGGCTGTACCGGCAGCGAGTTCTGTAACTACGCGATCATCGAGACCAAAAAGCGAACCAAGCGCTGGGCTCGCGAACTCGACGAGCGCATCGACGTCCCCGACGATATCGAGGCCATCCGAATGCACATGTCCGGCTGCTCCGCCTCCTGTGCGCAGCCCCAGATCGCGGACATCGGCTTCCGTGGCGAGACCGTCAAAATCGACGAAGACGGCGAGTCCGACATCGTCGAAGGCATGGACTTCGGCCTCGGTGGTTCACTCGGCGCGGACAACGAGTTCCTCGATTGGATCGAGAGCGCCGTTCCCGCCGATTCCGTGATTCCGGCCTTAGAGCAGTTGTTCGAGGCCTACAACGCCGACCGCCACGACGGCGAGGAGTTCTACGAGTGGTGTCGCCGCGTCGACAACGGACGACTCCGCACAATCATGCAAGGGGCAGAGGCCCCGGTTGCTGGAGGTGTTGCCCATGGGGATTGACAATGAGAACGAGCGAAGCGAGTTCTCAGAGACGCGAGCGGAAGCGGAGCGACACGCGAGCTACGAGGACGAACGCAGTGAGTCCTCGAATGAAGTGAGTAGCGCGGAGCGAAGCTCCGCGGACCGTTCGAGCGGGCGAAGCCCGCGAGAAGACGGCGAAGCCGCGAGCCGCGAGGACGAACGGACGTTCCCCGGTGTTCCCGAGTCCCAGACGGACGACGACGAAGCCGTCATGTTCCCTGAATCGGGCAGCGCCGCGCCGCGGTCCCGCGAGGGAACGGATCACGCTCGAGCGGGCGCAGTTCAGACTGGCGCGGACGACGCCAGCGGCGGCAGTTGCTCGCCGAACACCTGCTCGTGCGGCGAGAAGACCGCGGATTCGTCGCCACAAGAGCAGGACGCGTCGTCACACTCACAGGACCAGCGCGTCGCGACGGACGGGGCGGGTGTGGCGAACGTCGACGAGATGGGCGAACTCGGCGATCTCGAATTCACCGAACCCGCTGAAAACGTCAGTCAGGACGTCTACGACGACTCGCCGGATACGCGCGTCGGCGTGCCAGATGGCGTCGACCTCGAGACGCCCGACTACTCGATTCGCTCGGAGATGAACGATATCGAGACGCCCGACGAGAAGACCTGGTTCATGGAACTGGACGAGGCCGTCATCGACGAGGGCCGGTGTATCCAGTGTGGGACCTGTGTTGCCGCCTGTCCCTCCGACTCCATCGGCGTCGGCGAGGACGACCTGCCGGAACTCGTCAAGATGTGTACCGGCTGTTCGCTCTGTTGGGACTTCTGTCCCCGCGGCGGCATGCGCTATGAACGCCAGTGGAAGATCACCGGCGGCGAGGACAACGTCAAGGGTGCTGGCGACCCGATTACGGAGTTCTCGGCGAAGGTCGACGACGACTGGACCGACAGCGCACAAGACGGCGGCGTCGTCACCGGTATCCTCGCGACCCTGCTCGAGGAAGGCGAAATCGACGGCGCGCTGATCGCGACCGAGAGCGACGAAGAGGCCTGGAAGGCCGAGAGCTTCCTCGCGACTACGGAACAGGAGCTCATCGAGAACGCGGGGACGGTCTACAACCAGACGCTCGCACTCGGCAACCTCGACCTGAAACAGTGGGAGCACAAGCTCCCCGACAAGGACTGGGACGACCTCTCGCTCGCCTTAGTCGGCACGCCGTGTGAGATCGAAGGCATCCGCGCCCTGCAGGACTTCGAGTGGGACTATCAGGCCCAGAACGAGGGCATCCGAGCCGTCGACTACACCATCTCGCTCATGTGTACGAAGAACTTCAACTACTACAGCCTCATGGGCGAGCAGTTGGAGGAAAAACGCAACATCTCACCCGACGAAATCGGCAAGATGGACGTCCTCCACGGCAAGATGATGGTCTACGACCACGACGGGAACATGATCGTCGAGGAAGACGTCGAGAACTTCCACGACGCCGCACTCAAAGGCTGTGACGAGTGTGCGGACTTCACCGGCTTCTGTTCGGACATCACCGTCGGCTCCGTCGGGAGCTCCGACGAGTACTCGAGCGTCATCCTCCGAACCGAACAGGGCGTGAAGGCGTGGGAGCTCACCGAGCCGAAACTCGACTACCACGACCTCGAAGACAAGTCGGCGGTCGGCAAGCTCCAGGGCTGGGACAAGAAGAAGGCCTTCGAGAGTCTCGAGCGACCGTTCGATCCCGACGCACCGCGATTCATCGACTACACGGATCACGCCGAGCGCTACGGGACGGCACTGAACCCGCACGATCAGGGTCACTGAACGGGTTCGGGTTGCCGAGCGATTTTCGCTGTTGTGCGCTCTTTTCGACGCACGTACTCGAGTTTACCCGCTTTCGCTACAGCGTTATCAGGTACACTGTGACGTCGTCCACCTCGTCGACCGTGACGGTCACGGATTGCCCATCCGGCTCGAGGATGTCGGTTACCGCCGCTTCCGGATCGGGGGCGAGTTCGCTCGGGAACGCAAGTTCGACGGTTCCCTCGGCAACGGGGTCGTGACGCTCGGTTGTCGCCTGCACGACGTCGCCGTCTTCGAAGTGGACCGTCATCGCGACTGCTGGCCTGTCCTCGACGCTCGAGTCTGCTGAAACGGAGACGACCTGCAGGCCGTCACTTCGTTCGAACGCGCGGGTGTCCTCGGTCGGAACGTCGACGCCGCGTTCGTCGACGAGGAACGTCTCGAGTCGGTCGACGTACTCAGACTCGAGCGCCCGCTCTGCGAGCGCGTTCGCTTCGTTGTCGTCGAGTTCCATCAGTTGCTGTGAGCGATCGTCCATGCCGTCCACAACGTCGACCTGAGGGAAAAGAAGTGATGGCGTACCGGTGGCGAACCCACTGGTGCACTCGCCATCGCGACGCCGTTCGCACTCACGATAGTATCAACTGAAACGGATCACACACTGATCGCCGAACTGCCTAGCGATTAGGTGTGCACTGACTTACAGTGGCTGCTAGAGGTGTGCGGGGTATGTCGATACGATACCGATTAGTGGCCGTTCACCGTAGGGACCGGTATGTCCAGAGGTATCGGGGAGTTCGAACCCATACAGGAACTCGTTCCGGAGTGGGCGGCCGTCCTCGTTGCACTCGTTACACAACTCGGCGATGTCTGGTTTCTCGCCATACTCGTGGGCACATTGTACTGGCTGTCCGCGGACAACCGCGAAGACAGCGCGATTATCATCGGCCTTACGATAGCCGGACTGTCGGTGATTACGGCGCTGAAACACGTCTTTGCACTCCCACGGCCCGGGCAGCCGCTCGTGGCGCTCGAGGCGCTTCCCGGCCTGATCCAGCCGGTGTACGAGGGGACGGCGATGGCCAGTGGCTACGGCTTCCCGAGCGGGCACGCGCTCATGACGACCATCGTCTACGTCAGTCTCGCCCGCCGACTGTCGATCGGAACGTCGCGTCAGCGACTGATCGGTGCCACAGCGATCATCACGCTCGTCGGCCTCTCGCGCGTCGCACTCGGCGTTCACTATCTGGTCGATATCGTCGTCGGAATCGCCGTCGGATTGGCGTTCCTCGCGCTTCTCGAGTGGGTGTTCACTCGAGTCGAGAACGGACACGCAACCATCACGTTCTCCGTGTCAATCGTCTCGAGTGGACTCGCAGTCGTTGCCAGCAGCGCCGATCCAGACGCCGTCTTGTTACTCGGAGCCGCACTCGGAACGTTCGGGGGATGGCAACTGATCAGTTTCGGACGGGCCCTCGCAGTTGCAGAGCAACCGACCACTGCAGTTCGTCCACTCGTACTCACCGGCGGACTCGCAGCCTGTGCGTTCGCACTATTGGCGAGTGCACTTGAGGTATTCCACCCGCTTTCGGTGCCTGCTATCGGCGCTGCACTCGGAATCGCCTGTGGTATATTCGTGACAATTCCCGTCTTGCGTCGCTCCGAACGGGCGACTCGAGTCTGGCGGGCACTCGTCTTTTGGGTAACGATGGCCGGACTCGGCATCCGATATCTGCTTCGACCGACGACGTGGCGGCGAGGGTACGCTGGCGGGCAAGAGTACGCCGGTCGGGCCCGACGGTGGATTCGAGCACGGGTATCCGAGTAATCGTGGACCGTCGGTCAACTCGTATCCGAGCGTTCCCGCGCGCTTATCACGACTCAGGAGAACGCTCGAGTATGAACGCCGATCCCCGGATTCGGATCGCACGACCGGCGGACGCGAACGATGTCCGTGACATCTACGCACCATTTTGTGAATCCTCACCAGTCACCTTTGAGGAGACCCCACCGACCGAAGCTGAGATGGCCGAGCGCATCGAGTCGACCCTCGAGACCTACCCCTGGCTCGTCTGTGAACTCGAGGAGGACGTCGTCGGTTACGCCTACGCGAGTCGACTGCGAAAGCGCCGAGCGTACCAGTGGACGGTAGAACTCTCGGTGTACGTCGACGAATCGACGCGGCGGACGGGCGTCGGTCGAGCGCTCTACGAGTCTCTGTTCGCGGTGCTCGAGCGCCAAGGCGTCTGCGACGCGTACGCGGTGACGACGGTTCCGAACCCCGAGACGGAACGCTTCCACGAGCGACTGGACTTCGATCGCGTCGTCGATTTCCCCGCGATGGGCTACATCGAAGACGAGTGGTACGACGTCGCCTGGTGGCGTCGACAACTCACTGAAAAGGCCGACGAACCGACGCCGATCCGACCGTTCTCGTCCGTTCGCGAATCCGACGATGGGCGGTCGCTGGTCCGAGCGGGTGAGCGCGTCCTCGAGGAAGACGCACATGCGAGCGAGTGAGTGACAGAGTAGACCGTGAGTTGGTGGGAGGAAAATCACGAGGCGAACGTCGGGACGTCGGTGTCAGTGAGGAGCAGTTCAACGACATCTCCACATCTCATCGGACAGGCGGTTTATGTCTCTCTGAACAATTATCGTGCCGGTTGAACCCCTCTTTTTGAAAAGTGTTCAACAAAGGTGGACAAGTGATATTTATCTACTCGTCGTCCATGCGATATGTCCCTCGGCATGCTCGTGGAACGATCGGTGTCGCTACTCGGATACCCGCCTCCAACACACGAACTGCTCAATCGCTACGCCGAGTCGGTTACACTCGATATCGCCCCGTCGGCACGAATCTCGATGGGGTGTCTACTCCGCGGAGAAGTCACACTCGAGCCACAGACGCGCCTGAGCAGAGGGTGTGTACTCGGGGGCGACGTCACCGTCAAAAAGCGGACGAACCTCGAGCCGAATTGCGATCTCATTGGAGACGTCGAGATCGGGAAGTACTGTGCGATAGCCAGGGAGTCGACGTTTCAACAGACGAACCACCGGATGAGTCAGCCGTCGATGCAGATTCGATTCTACGACGAGGTTCTCGACAGCGACTTACCCCCGACCGCGGAGGGCCCGATCACGGTCGGAAACGACGTCTGGATCGGCACCGGAGCGACGATACTCTCCGGCGTTACGGTCGGCGACGGCGCGGTCATTGGCGCTGGATCGGTCGTCACCAGCGACGTGGAACCGTACGCCGTCGTCGCTGGCGTTCCAGCCGAACGCATCAACTGGCGATTCCCGGACGGAGTCAGAGAGGCGCTTCTCGCCCTCGAGTGGTGGGAGTGGGACGAGGAGACGATGCGTGCCAATCGCGAGTTCTTCGAACGCGAACTCAACGCACTCGAAGACATTCCACGATCTATCGTCGAGAAACACGGCGCTCTCGACGCGGAGACTCGCCCCACCTCGGCGCTCGAGTGACGCAGTTCGAGAAACGATCGGGCGTCTATCGGGTTCGAACCTGGACCATCGTCTCTTTTATCTCGGCGGACAGAGGCACCGATATGACTGTCTCGAACTGGCACACCTATCTCGTGACCGACGCGTCGCTCTCGGAGGGGCGGACAACCCTCGAGATCGTTCGCGCGGCGATCGACGGCGGCGTCGACGCGATTCAACTCCGCGAAAAGGGCACCGACGCTCGATTCCGATACGAACTTGGGCGAGAACTTCGCGAACTGACTGCCGAGGCGGGCGTGGACCTGATCATCAACGACCGGGTCGACATCGCACGGGCGATCGACGCCGACGGCGTCCACGTCGGCCAATCGGACCTCCCGGTCGCCGCCGTCCGCAATCTTCTCGGTCCCGACGCCGTCGTCGGCTGCTCGACCTCGACGCTCGAGGAGGCCCGGCAAGCCGAGGCAGCCGGTGCGGACTACCTCGGGGTCGGGACGATCTACGGCACGACCTCGAAGGACGTCGCCGCCGAGAAGGACGGCGTCGGCCCCGAGCGAGTCGCCGACATTGTGGCCAGCGTCTCGATTCCCGTCGTCGGAATCGGCGGAATCACGGCCGAAAACGCCGGCCCCGTCGTCGAGTCGGGGGCCACCGGGGTCGCCGTCATCTCCGAAATTACGGCCGCCACGGATCCGGCGGCAGCGACGGCCGCACTCGCTGAAGCGGTCGAAACGGCGAAGACAGTCGAGGACTGAATGTGATTCGATGACTAGCACACTTCCCTCGAGCGTCACCGAGGCCGAACTCGGCGACTCGCTGCGAGCGATCGACGAAACCTCACCGCTCGTCCAGCACCTCACGAACGACGTGACGATGAACGACGTCGCGAACCTCACCCTTCACTGGAACGCGCTCCCGGTGATGGCCGACTCGCCCGGCGACGCCGGCGAGATGGCCGCCGGTGCGGCCGCGATCCTCTTCAACACCGGCCAGGTACCCCAGGGGAAAGTCGAGGCGATGCACGATGCGGCGGAGACCGCAGCCGAACACGACATTCCGATCGTCCTCGACCCCGTCGGCGTCGGCTCGACCCCGACTCGAGGCGAGGTCGCCGAGTCGCTCCTCGAGACCGTCGGCTTCTCAGTCATCAAGGGCAACTACGGCGAGATCAGCGCGCTCGCGGGCGTCGACGCCGAGGTGCGAGGTGTCGAATCGGTCGGCGAGTACGACGAGATCGAGACGGCGGCGCAGTCACTCGCCGAGTCGACCGACACGACGGTCGTCGCCAGCGGCGTCGAAGACGTCGTCGCGACCGCAGACGGGGCGATCAGACTCAGCGCCGGCCACGAGATGCTCGCGGCGGTCGTCGGCACCGGGTGTATGCTCGGCGCGACCGTCGCCGTCTTCCGGGGCGCACTCGAGGATCCGACGACTGCCGCCATCCACGCGACGCTTGCCTTCGGAATCGCGGGCGAGCGAGCCGCTGAACGCGAGTACGCCGGACCGGCGAGTTATCGAACGAATTTTCACGACACGGTCGCCGGATTGGCGGCCGACGGGGTCGCTGACCGCTCGCTCGAGGGTCGGATCGAACGCCTCGAGTGAGACACCGAGAGAGCCGGCACATACCGGCGGTTCATCATCCGGGTGTACCAGCGTGACCTTCAGGTGTGAAACTGTTTTATCGTCGACGAGCGAATCGGATCGTATGTCACGAGCCACCCTCGAGCACGCTGCGTCGACACTCGAAGAAGCAGCCGACGCTGCGTCGGGCGAGGATACGAAAGAACGCCTCGAAAACCAATCGTCACAGTTCGAAACGCTCGCCGACGCCGACCGAGGACCGGATCACGGCAAACTCGCGCGTCACGAACACGTACTCACCGAGATTGCGGACGAAGAAGGCGGCGCCGTCGCGAACCTGATCGCGGAGGCACTCGAGTCGATTCACGCGTATCGAGAGACGCTCGAGGGCGTCTGAGTCGTATCGATTCCTCAGCAGACCGGCTTCGGATTCGCACCCAGTGCTTCCATATTTTCGACGTACTCGCCGTAGGCGGCCTCGATTGCACCCGTCGCGGCCTCGAGTGCGCGCTCGCGATCTGACTCGTCGTCGCAGACGGACTCGACGAGGGCCTGTGCGCGCTCGAGTTGGTCGTCCAGATCGGCTCCGAACTCGCGGAAGACGCTCGCCGTCTGCGGGTCCGCGTCGCCGACGAAGTAGCCGACGACCTGTTCTTTCGAGCGTTTGCTCGCGACGATGCGGCCGATCAAGCCGCCGACGCGCTCGACCGGTGACTCGAGGCCGCGGAGGTACTCGTGGAGGGCAGGGAGTTCTTCCGGGTCGTAGTCTTCGGTGCCGAGGTGGGAGCGGACGGTTTCGTAGTGCTCTCGCTCTTCCGTCGCCGTGGTTTCGAAAGCCTCCCGAGTATCGTCGGCCGCATCCTCGGCCCACCCGCTGAACGTCTGCCAGGCCGCGTATTCGGCGTCCGCTGTCGCACGGAGAACCGGTTCGGTGTCGATGTCGCCGCCGGTCTCGGCGTAGAGGGATTTCGAGGAACCGAGTCGGGAGAGGGCGGTCTGGTTTTCTTCACGGACGGTATCGACGAACGCGCCAGCGTCGGTCATAGCAGGAACTTCGCTCGCCCGCGAGTTAGATGTGTCGCGACCGCGCTTACTCGAGTCCCCCTCGTCTGACCACAGTCACTCGGTTTCACGGGGAGGGTAGGGAGCCCATTCGAGTCGATAAGCAGCCGTTACTCACGAAGCTGAGACTCTAGAGCAGTCATAACAATCATCGGTAGCGAACAGTCTTCGATTGGAATGAAACGACGAGCATACCTCGCGACAGCGGCGGCGGTCACCGTCGCCGGCTGTTCCGCCCTGACCGACTCCGGAAGCGACGACGATGACGCCAACGGTGACGACAACGGGTCCTCCGATCCCGTGGACGAACAACCGGGTGCGTTCGACGACTTCGAAGACCTCGACAAGTGGACGGTCGAAGAAGGATCGCTCAGCGCCGACGAAGATCGCGTCTACTCCGGCTCCCAGTCCGCCCGGATGGAATCCGACGGCGACGGCGAACGCGTCATGATCAAGCGGGAGTTCGACACCCCGCGGGACCTCTCCACCGAGTTCCCCGCGCTGGCGTTCGCGAGCGATCACGACGTCAACCCGACGATCCAGTTGACGGACACCGACGGCGACCGACTGTTCCTCCAGTGTAGCGTCCGCGAAGCGGGACCGTTCGCCCGCCACAACCTCGGCGTCGTCGACACCGACGGCGACCCGGACCTGAGTTCGATCGACCACACGAAAATCTCCGTCTGGGCCGGCGACCGCGAACTGTCCCTATGGTGTGACGACTACCACTTCGTCGAGCGTCCGGAGACGGGAGCCGTCATGGTCCAGTTCCCCGAGGCTTACGACGACGTCGCCAGCGAAGCTGCCCCGCTGCTCGCCGAGTACGACGTGCCCGGAACCGTGTTCGTCGCCACCGACTACGTCGGCGGCGAAGATCGACTCTCACAGGACGACCTCGAGAGCCTCCAGGACGACGGCTGGACTATCGCGAGCGCCGGCGCGACGGGAACCAACCTCACCCAACACGACGAGAGTGGGCAGGAAGACGAACTCGCCAGCGCGGCCGAGTGGCTCGAGGACAACGGCTTCGACGCCGGCTACTACTCCTACGGCCTCAACCGCTACGACGAGAGCGCCGTCGAACTCGCCGAAGAGTACTCCGACGTGGCGTTCACGAGTAGCTACACGGGCCACGGCCACCTCAGCAACCCACACCTCGCCCCGCGCACGACCAACCCAGAGGGCGACGACGTCGAGCAACTGCTCGAGTGGGCCGCCGAGCAGCGCCTGATCGCCACGCTCTCCTACCGAAACGTGGGCGACTCCGTCGACGACATCGAAGACGCCCTCTCGGCGATCGACGACGCCGACGTCGACGTCATCACGCCCGCCGACCTCGAGTCGGAGTACCTCGACTGAGACGTCTGTCCCTCGACTAGCGTCGCTCCCACCGCGGTGTGGACCGTTCTTTTATGGCCGATCGAACGGACCCGAATAGCTCGAGGTGTGGCTAGCGACCGTTCAAAAAGCGGATAATACGGGCCAGTTAGGAGAGCGATGTCGTGTTATTCGCCTTTCTCGATCGGCGCGTTGACCAAGTTACCCCACTCGGTCCACGAACCGTCGTAGTTGACGGTGTCCTCGTAGCCGAGCAGTTCGTGCAGTGCGAACCACGCGACCGACGAGCGCTCGCCGATTCGGCAGTACGCGACGGTCGTCTCGTCGCCGTCGATATCCTCCTCGGCGTAGAGGTCCTCGAGTTCGTCGTAGTCCTTGAACGTGCCGTCGTCGTTCGTCACGGCCGCCCACGAGATATTCTTCGCGCCAGGAATGTGGCCGCCGCGCTGGGCGGTCTCCTGGAGCCCCGGCGGGGCGAGGATCTCGCCGCTGAACTCCTCTGGCGAGCGAACGTCGACCAGCGGAACGCCGCGATCGATCGCGTTTTCGACGTCCTCGCGGTAGGCGCGGATGCTCTCGCGTGGACCCGCGGCGTCGTACTCGGTCTCCGAGAAGTCAGGCTCCTCGTCCGTCGTCGGATAATCGTTCTCGAGCCAGTACTCTCGGCCGCCGTCGAGCAGGGAGACGTCCTCGTGGCCGTAGTACTTGAACTGCCAGTAGGTGTAGGCGGCGAACCAGTTGGAGTTGTCACCGTAGAGGACGACGGTCGAGTCCTCGCTGATGCCGTGGGAGCCGAGTAAGTCCTCGAAGTCCTCCTTCGTCAGGATATCACGCGTGGTCTGATCTTGCAACTGGGTCTCCCAGTTGAACCCGATCGCGCCCGGCGCGTGTTCGTCCTCGTAGGCCTCCGTGTCGACGTCGACCTCGACGAGTCGCAGGTCGGAATCGTCGTCCTGGAACTCCTCGAGTCGGTCGTCGACCCACTCAGCCGTGACGAGTACGTCGTTGGCGTATTCTGTTGCCATACTCGAAACGTAGGCTGGGAGGGTCATAGGGCCTCTCGAAGCGGACAATTCGGACGGCGGTCGATCGTAACGGTGACTGTTGCCGCTATCTCGAACGGCCGAATTCGTGCCGATCCGCCGGCGCATTCCCGGACGGTCAGTTATAGCCCCGGCCGTCAACTGACGGGATGGGCGAATCGGAAAATCGGCATGTACTCACAATTATTGCCGTCACCTCGGTACTCAGGGGAATGGTGTCGGAATCGGAGTGTTCTCGGAGGTAAGTCGGCAACCACCAGCCAATGGACGATACCTTCGTCGTCGGCCCCGAGTGGCTCGCAGATCGACTCGAGGATCCTCACCTCAGCGTCGTCGACGTTCGAGATCCCTGGGAGTACGATGGCATCGGACACGTTCCGAGTGCCGTGAACGTCCCGTTCGAACGTTACCGAGACGAATCCGACGTCGATCGCGGAACGCTCCCTGGCGCCGACGCGTTCGCGACGCTGCTCTCCGAGGCTGGAATCTCGCCCGAGGACACGATCGTCGCCTACGACGACACCCACGGTGTGTTCGCGGCTCGATTCGTCCTGACCGCCCTCGAGTACGGCCACGACGACGTGCGCTTGCTCGACGGCGACTACAGCGCGTGGAACCTCGAGTACGAAACCGAAAGCGAAGCGCCAGACATCGAGCCGACCGAGTACGAACCGACCCCGCTCTCGCGCGAGGAGAGTCCACTGATCGGTCTCGAGGACGTCGAAGACGCCCTCGAACGCGACGCGCTCTTCGTCGACACTCGAGAGCAAGCCGAGTTCGAAGAAGCCCGACTGCCCGGTGCGCTCAGATTCAACTGGCGCGAAGTCGTCGACGACGAGACGCGCCGGCTGAAATCGGAGACCGAACTCGAGGACTTACTCGAGTCCTCCGGCATCACGCGCGGGCGCGAAATCATCCTCTATTGCAACACGGCCCGACGGATCAGCCACACCTACGTCGTCCTCCGCGCGCTGGGCTACGATGACGTCAGCTTCTACGAGGGGAGTTTGACGGAGTGGCTGGCGAACGACGGCGCTGTCGAAACCGGGACGGCCGACTAACGCACGTCTCGCCAGTCCGGCGCGCTCGAGAACTGACTCGAGGAGAGGTCGTCGAACGCCGCGTACACCACTTCCGAGAGCGCCGGGTGGACGTGCACCGAGTCGGCGACGTCGTCGACGGTTCCGTCGCCGGCGTCCATCGCGACGACGACCTCCTGAATCAGCGTCGACGCGTCCGGGCCGACGATGTGACAGCCCAGAATCTCGCCCGCTGGACTCGCGAGCACCTTGACGAAGCCCTCTGCCTCGCGGATCAGTCCCAGCGGCGCGGCGTCGAAGGAGACCCTCGCCGACTCGTACTCGGTTCCCGACTCCTCGAGTTCCCCCGTCGTCTGGCCGACGCTCGCAACCTGTGGCGCGGTGAAAATCGCGTGGGGCATGGCGGTGTAATCGACGGTCCGGCCGCCTTCGACCGACGCCGAACCCGTCTCGCCGTCCTCGCGCACGGTAGCACCGTCTCCAAGCACGTTCGCCGTGACGATTCTCGTCTCGTAGTCCGCCGCGTGCTTGTAGGGTTCCTCGCCGACGATATCGCCGAGCGCCCAGATATCGTCCGCGGTGGTCTCGAGACGGTCGTCCGTCTCGACGTAGCCCTCGTCGTCCATTTCGACGTCCGTGTTCTCGAGGTTCAGCGTGTCCGTGTTCGGTCGGCGGCCGGTCGCGAGCAGGAGGTCGTCGGCCGCGAGTTCGATCGATTCGCCGCCGTCGTCGTCGCTGTCATCGCCGCCGTCGCCGCCGGCAGGGACGGCAGTGACGACCGGTTGTCCGTCCCGCTGGTCGACCTCGTTCGCCTCGTAGCCGGCGTACACCGCACAGTAGTCCTCGAGTGACTCGGTGACGAACTCGCTGACATCGTCGTCCTCGCGCGGGACCAGCGTCTCGCTGCGACCGATCATCGACACCTCCGTGCCGAGCGCACCGAAGAAGTACCCCAGTTCGGCACCGATGTAGCCGCCGCCGACGATCACGAGCGAGTCGGGTCGGTCGTCCAGAAAGAGCGCGTCCTCGCTCGTGAGGAAATCCATCTCGTCGAGGCCGTCGATCGGTGGCACCATCGGTCGACTACCGACCGCGAGGACGATCGTCTCGCTGTGAATTTCGATCGTCTCGCCTGCAGAATCCGCGGCGTCGGCGTCCTCGTTCAACGCGACCTCGAGCGTTCGGTCGTCGACGAAGCGACCCTCGCCGCGGTAGCGCGTCACGTTTTCGGCGTCCTCGAGGCTCGCTTCCTGTCGATCCGCCTTCTCGTAGACCGTCTCGTGAATCGCGTCCGTAATCGCGCCGTAGTCGATCCCCCCGACTTCGGCTGGAATGCCAAACGCCTCGGCGTGTCGAATCTCCTCGAGCAAGTCTGCTCGATGAATCAGTGCCTTCGACGGCACGCAACCCCGAGTGATACAGGTACCCCCGAGCGGGCCGGGTTCGACAACGGCCGCCTCGAGGCCCGTTTCGGCCGCTGCCGTCGCGACCTGACTGCCCGAGCCCCCGCCGACGACGACGATATCGTACTCGTCCATACCACTATTTGTCCACGAACGGGTCCGTAAAACACGAGCGTGCGGTGGCCGGTCTCGAGCGTCTAGAGCCAGTCGTCTCCCGGATCGTCGTTCGTCGCTTCCCGGTAGGACTTGACAGCCTCCGCGAGGTTCTCGAGGGCCGTTTCGGGCGTCGGCCCCTGGCTCGAGACGCCCGTCACCTCGTCGTCGGCGATGTGCAAGCCGTGGTCGTTCTCGCGCATCGTGACTTCCGCATCCTCGAGTCCCTCGTAGCTCGAGGGGTCGATATCTGCGTCGTTACTCATAGGAAGGCGTTGGTCTGGACGGCTGAAATACGCATCGACGACAGTGCGC
Organism: Natronorubrum sediminis; assembly: GCF_900108095.1. NCBI lineage: Archaea > Methanobacteriati > Methanobacteriota > Halobacteria > Halobacteriales > Natrialbaceae > Natronorubrum > Natronorubrum sediminis. Next base: position 168,422 of record NZ_FNWL01000003.1, on the reverse strand, counting down.
CTGTGTCAGCAGAGACACTGCTCACAAATATTTGCGACTGTGAACACATATTAGTCTCGAGTGCGTACGACGACTATGACCGATTTCGATCCAGTGCCGGATCAAGATGCCGTCGACGAGGTCCGCGACCGGTGGCGCGAGCGAACGGATACGTTTGACCGCGTCTACGATACTGTGCTCGGGGTGACGGAGTCGACGTCGTACGCCGAAATCGCGTCGATCGCCGCGTGTTCGCCGAACGCGGCGAAAAAACACCTCGATCGACTCGCCGAAATGGGCATCGTGCGCGCGGACCACGACGTCCAACCCGCCCAGTACCAGCGCAACGACAGCTATCTCGAGTGGCAAGAAGCAAATCGGTTGGCCGAGGATCGGCCAGTCGACGAACTTATCGACCGCGTCGGCGAGTTAGAGGCGCGTCGCGAGGAGTTCGTCGACCAGTTCGGAACGGACGACCCGTCGGCAGTCTCGGTCTTCGATCGCGCCGACCACGAGCGCGTCCACGAACGAATGGACCGACTCAGCGAGTGGCACGCACTGGAACGGGACATCCGCCTCTACGAACTCGCACGCCAGATTTCACAGAACGATGGACACCTCATTCCGGCCTAAATGACGGCTCCTGCAAGTGGGGACCAGCCGACGACCGGCCCACCCGACCGTCGGACGCTTCGATTGCTCGAGCGCCAGTTCTCGGCCGAACCCATCGTCGAGGAGACTGTGTTCGATCCAAATAGCGACGAACCTCGGGAGCTTCGTGTGCGCCTCAACGACGAGCAGTATCCGTCGGAGGTGACGGCGAGTAGGCTCGATTGTCGCTGGTTTACGACGGGGGATTTTTCGTTTCACTACGTCGAATCGATGGCGAGTGACGTACGATGGGAGTGTCGCTGGGATCGCCATCCGAACGCGCACGACGACAGGCTTCACTTCCACCAGCCGCCTGCTGGGAACGACACGACCGGCCTCGAGTTGCCGTCGTTGCACCCGAGAGACGTTCTGTCGGTCGTGTTGGCTGCCGTCGAAACACGAGTCGAACAGCGGTGGGACGAGTCGACGACGGCCGAGGAGTGACCGGACCCCGCTGTCGACCGTAGAAAAAGCCTTTAACACCGTCGCCCCGTAGTCGTGGCAAATGGTACTCGACGATCTCGGGAGTTCTCTGCGGGGTACCCTCGACAAACTCCGCGGGAAGTCACGACTCAGCGAGGAGGACATCGAGGAGATCGTCAAGGAGATTCAACGCTCCTTGCTTTCGGCCGACGTCGACGTCTCGCTCGTGATGGAGCTGTCGGACAACATCAAAGAGCGATCGCTCGAGGAAGAGCCACCGGCTGGCACGCCGGCGCGGGACTTCGTCCTCAGCATCGTCTACGAGGAACTGGTAGCCCTCATCGGCGAATCGACGGAGCTGCCCCTCGAGGAACAGACGATTCTCCTCGCCGGACTGCAGGGGTCGGGGAAGACGACCTCCGCGGCGAAGATGGCCTGGTGGTTCTCGACGAAGGGGCTCCGTCCCGCCGTGATCCAGACCGACACCTTCCGGCCCGGTGCGTACGATCAGGCAAAGGAGATGACCCAGCGCGCCGAGGTCGACTTCTACGGCAACCCTGACGCCGAGGATCCCGTCGAAATCGCTCGAAAGGGACTCGAGGAGACCAGCGAAGCCGACGTCCACATCGTGGACACGGCCGGTCGCCACGCGCTCGAGGACGATCTAATCGACGAGATCGAACAGATCGAAGGCGTCGTCGAACCAGACACCTCGTTGCTCGTCCTCGACGCGGCAATCGGGCAGGGTGCGAAGGACCAGGCCCAGCAGTTCGACGAGTCGATCGGTATCGACGGCGTCGTCATTACGAAACTCGACGGTACTGCGAAGGGTGGTGGCGCGCTGACTGCGGTCGACCAGACCGATTCGTCGATCGCCTTCCTCGGGACCGGTGAAGAGGTCCAAGACATCGAGCGCTTCGAACCGGACGGCTTCATCTCCCGACTGCTCGGCATGGGCGACCTCGGACAGCTCACGGAGCGCGTCGAGCGCGCGATGCAACAGACCGAGATGGACGAGGAAGATTGGGAGCCAGAGGACATGCTTCAGGGTCAGTTCACCCTGAACGACATGCAAAAGCAGATGGAGGCCATGAACAACATGGGTCCCCTCGATCAGGTGATGGACATGATCCCCGGCTTCGGCGGCGGGATCAAAGACCAGTTGCCCGACGACGCGATGGACGTCACCCAAGAGCGGATGCGAACCTTCAGCGTCATCATGGACTCGATGACCGACGCCGAAAAGGAGTATCCGAAGGCCATCGGCGCGAACCAGATCGAACGCATCGCCCGCGGGTCGGGCACCGAGGAGGAGAAGGTCCGGGAGTTACTCCAGCAGTACAAGATGATGGAAAAGACCATCAAGCAGTTCCAGGGCATGGGCTCCGAACAGGAGATGCAGCGGATGATGAAGCAGATGCAAGGCGGCGGTGGCGGCGGTGGTGGCATGGGCGGAATGGGGCCGTTCGGCTAATCGAAAGCGCACACGGCCCTTGGTATCGCACGTACCGATCGTTTTAGCCAGTACAATTCGAGCAAATTCGATCGTTTTTCTCGTCGAAACCGTTCGATTGGCACTAAGTCGAGGCGAGTAACTGACCTCACCGCGGGCACGAATCCCTGTTCGGAAGCGTTCGATTCAGCTCCGAACACTCGAGAAAGAATTAACTCCACGACAGAAATAGTGGAACAGTATGTCAGGTCGGTCAACGGTGGGTCGTGCCTCCCGAAATCGCCCGCTCGTCGTCGTGTTCGGATTATTGGTCGTGTTGCAGGTGTTGTTACTCCACAACTCGATTCAAGACGGCGGGATCGACCAGATTAGCATGGGGCTGGGAGGAGTCTACGCCGCGGTGGTGTTGCTCCTCGCGGCACTCTTCGAGGCGAGCATGACCCACGTGACCGGACTCGCGTTCACGGGTGGAATGACCGGTTTCGCCGCGGTCGCGTACGCGAGTGCCCCCGCCTCGCAGTATGCGGGTGCCGTCGTCATCTTCACCCTCGGCTCGCTGTACTGTGGCTGGCAGGGTTATCGAGCGAGAACGTCGTGCGTACACAGCCACTCCTGACTCGAGTCACACAGCGAGAAACTCAGGGATCGATCGGTCGCCCGTCTTCCGTCGGTGGGGCGATGTGGTCGACGTACTCCTCGAGCGTGGGTTCTTCGACGCGAACGCGGACGGCAATCTCGCCGAGTTCGTCCGGTTCACCGACCGAGAAATTGATCCGATCCTCGAATGCGGCCTGTTTCTTGAGTGCGAAGGAGAACGTGTCTCCCTCCCGGCTTCCGAAGAATTCGCCGCGTGCGGTGTCTAAGATTTCCTGTCGGTGGAGCAGTTCCGAGAAGTGATCCATCGAGTGTGCGCTGGCGCTAATCTCGCCGAATCCTTCCTCGAGATCGGCGTTGGGAAAGATGTTCACGATGGCATCGGTGACGCGACTCGTCACTTCGGTATCGTACACCGGGGCCGTGATCTCGACGTCGACGCGGTAGATATCGGTCATGAGTGGTGGGCCTCCGTATCGTGCGTCTGCTGGTGGATAATCCGCTCGATTCGGTCGTGATACGCCTCGAGCGAGTCGGTGTTGTCGATGACGACGTCGGCGCGAGCCATCGCGTCGTCCATCCCGAAACCGCGTTCGCGCTCGTCGCGAGTAGCGAGGGCTTCCCCGCCGTCGTCCTCGCCGAGGTCGCGACCGCGGGCGTCGATTCGCTCGGCACGAACCTCGAAGGGCGCTTCGATACTCACGAGCGTGAACGCGTCGCCGAACTCCGATTCGAAGACGTCGACTTCGGTATCCGAGCGAATGCCGTCGACCAGCACCGTCTCGTGATCCTCGAGTCGGTCGGCGATCATCGGCAGCGAGCGTTCGGCGATCGCTGCCGGGCCGTGTTCCTCGCGGAGTGCCTTCGCGACGCTACCGTGGTCTTTCGAGGGATCGAGCCCGCGATCGGCGGTTTCCTGTCTGACGACGTCGCCCATCGTCACCACCGGAATTCCGTTCTCGCGTGCGACGGTGGCTGCCTCGCCCTTCCCGCTGCCGGGGAGCCCCACCGTTCCGATGACGTGCATCGAGAGCATCTACCGCCGAGACGTGCATAAGCGCTGTGTTCGTCGCTTCGGCCGCGACCTTCCTCGCCGAGAACAACCGTTGTACGAGTAGCAAATGCGGAAAAAAGCCACTCCTCGAGTGCGCTCACGGACGATTTGCCGAGTACCACGTCGGGGTGGACACGGTGTGAGTTGCAAGCAGAATATCGGGGAGGGGCGTCCGCGAGGACGAATGAATTCTACAGCGCAAAACAACGCGTGAGTTCGCAACGGCGAGGTTATCTCGGGTTAACTGCGATAATTCATCCAAATTCGAGAGTATCAAATTCAACGGACGGTCCCCATTATTTGCCAATCGCTGGATGCTCCAGACGCGCGTTATGAAAGCACCAACCCTCGATCGACGTCGATTCACGAAAGCCCTCGGCGTCGGGATGATTGCGGCAGTTGCTGGCTGTATGGACGACGATGAAGAAGAAGAAGAGCCGGCTGACGATGGCGAACCCGATGCCGACGATGAAGACGGGATGGACGACGACGCGATGGACGACGAAGACGATGAGATGGACGACGAAGACGATGAGATGGATGATGATGACGACGAGATGGATGATGACGATGACCCAATGGACGACGACGATGACGAGGATGCGGATGCCGACGATGACGAAGACAACGGCATGGAAGACGACGAAGACGAGGATGCCGACGCGGATGCAGACGCCGATGACGAAGACGACGAAGGCGGCATGGGCGCAGAAGAAGACGATGGCATGAACGGTGACGAAGACGACGAAGACGACGAAGACGACGAAGACGACGAAGAGGGTCTATAAGCGGGCTGACCGAGGTCACGGCTATTGACTGTTTATTTTTCGCACGCGCACGTTCTCTCGAGCGACTGCGATCGGCTCGATCCGGACGAGAATCGTGTCGACGATACTCGAGTCTCTGGCCACGAGACGCGTGTAGCCACCCCTGCAGGTTCAATCCACACTGCTTATACCGATTGATCGTGGATTCGTACTCGAGGGCACGTAGCTCAGTCCGGAAAGAGCGTCGGACTTCTAATCCGACGGTCGTGGGTTCAAATCCCATCGTGCCCGTAAAGCCGCCGAGCACTGCGAGGCGTGCTGAACGCAGCACGCAGGGGATTTGAATCAGGGAGCAGCTTGCTGCGACCGTGGTTCATAATCCCATCGTGCCCGTTATCTGTGAACATTGTGAGCAGTAACGGCACAGGGATTTGAATCAGACCGAGCTTCTGCGCTTCGCGCAGGTTCTCGGGCATGGTTCATACTCCCATCGTGCCCGTGATTTTCCGGCGAACGCACGTGAGAATAAAATCCCGACCAGAGATAGGTGACTCGAGGAGCGCTTTTGCTGCGATTGTGAGGGCGATGTATCGCTTCGTGTCCGGAAGTATCGTGAGGAGTGGCGGACGCTCGCTGGTCTCCACTTGATCGACAGAAAACGGAGGTGCTACTCAAAACAGTGGCACGCTCAACCAATCGAAATAGTGAGTGGAGCGTCCTATGCATTACTAGTTAGGTGTCTAGCTTACCATGTTGAGGACGAAGTAATTCATGGCGGGGTGGAAAACTGTCTTGACAGTCTGTCCGACCTGGGGCATCCGACGATCCCGCCATTGGTTGAGATCCGGGCCAATATGACCTCACATCATTGGCACCAGCTCTCGACCAATCCATCCGATTCACCCACCAGCGGATGAGGCACTGATGTCGGTTCATTCCCGGCATTCTCTACACCACCGATTCCCGTTCATTACCCCCTGTCACTACCTGATGAACAGGAAACGGTGGTTTCCAGAACGGTATCGGAATTCCGGAGACCGCTCTCCGTTGCTTATCTGCTCCCCTTCGCTGGATCTCGTATGGGCAAAACACACCCTACAGACCGAGATACACTCAGAGAATTCGAACACGAGTGGTCTCCGTATCACAGAGTACTCCGCCAGCAGTACAAACCTCACCTCGAGTGCCTCTTTGGGCAGGTACGAAATTTCGCGGATGCTGGCGGCATTCAAAATAGTACGGACCCGATGAACGCGCACCTCATTTCAATCATGCTCGCCCAGGAGTGTTGGATTGTTGCGCTCGAGGAAGGGGTGAGTGCGGTAGAAGAGCAGGTGAATACGACTCCAGCGTAACGCGACCCTCGGTTTTCACGAGTAGTAGCTGTTCGTCAGAGAGTTTATTACTGAATCCGAGGCCAACCGTGGGTGTCATGCGCCATCCACAAGATGATCTGTTAATCGTCTATGCCCTCGTTTCACTTGCTCAGGAGTATAGGGGCACTCTGAAAGAGGAGTGGGCTCTGGAGTTGGCAGCCGAGATTGCGGATCGGCACGGACTCACAGTGAGTGATGCAATTCGTCAACTCGAGTAGCTGTGGTTGAAATCGAGGTCACAAATTCACCACCGCTTCTACTGCACAACTCACGTACTGGCACAGCAGAAAAAGGTGGAAATTTATTTTATCACTGTTCCAGATTCAATAGGAGAATCGCTTAACGTCTAAGCAAGGTCGAACACCACATAGAAGCCCAGCCAAAACAGCTATTTGTATAAAATATAATATTGGATACATGATGAAAATCGATTATGTCACTCTTGTCATCCTTATTCTGGCTGTTATCGTAGTCTCCATACCACTTTTGCTCACACTAATTCCGCTGGTATTTTTACTATGGCTATCGGGTTTGATAAGTAAAGTAGGGAATGTCAATATTAACTCATATTTCGGAAGTGTTTTGGATAATCTTCAGTTGGAGGGGGTACGATCTGATATTGTTCAAGCTGTCTCAAATGATGCAGTCAAATGGGATGTGGATAGTGTAGATCAAGAGCTTAGAGAAATAAAATCAGAAGGTGAAAGACAGCATGAACATGGCGAGCTTCTTTTCACCTTTGTAATCGGTATTTTGGTCATATTTGCTGGTACAATGAATATCTCTGTGCTAAGCAGTACCTTCCATGGATGGGGTATAGAGGCACTCTTGTTGTTGTTACCATTCTTTGTTTTGGTTAGGGTTGCTCTCTTGAACCGAATTGCATACTCTGGAGTCGGCGAAGTGAAAACAGGTGATTTAGATGTCGCTGTGAAATGGCAGAAGATTGTTTGCAATAAGGTATTAGTAATTCCTCTGCTCTTTGGTATGGCTTTAATTAGAAAGATATTCGGCGACAATAGATACACGAATGCAATGGATATGGCATCAGAGGTCGAATCTTTAGATGACTATATTAATTTATTAAAAGAGGAATTTTCTAAAAGGGCTCAGTGAATGTCTCCCGTTGGTCGCACGTTCAGAGAATCAACTTCTCAGACATGAACACGAGGGCGAGAAGCCTTCGTGAGAGACTTCGGCGTCTCATGGTATGGCTTAGACCAAGAGTCAAAGTATAGAGAGTTTTAAGATAATTGTATAACTAAAGCTCCTATGGGCAAATCTAATCGGGAAAGAATAACTGATCTCCAGTCGGTGTTTGAAGATTTAGAGACGAAATTTGAATCAGTAGACTCTAAATTGGAAGAGAACAAAGATTACTTGGACAAGATAGAAGAACACGAGTCCGAAGCAGCCAACTTTGCCGAAGAGTCGGAAGAGAATTCAAAAACGATTGAAGAGTTAAAGGATGATATTGAAGATTCCCGGGATGAAATTGAGGATATAGAACAGACGTTAGACGAGCTGTTAACGTCAACCGAGGTGAAGAAAGATGAAATTGATAAATTCTTTACCATGGTATTCGGGGAAGAGAATGAAGATGGAAACCGAACTGGCGGACTTAATAAACGGCTTGATACAAAAGAAGAAGAAATCGACCAATATATGGAAGATCAGAAGGATAGATTTGAAAATACGTACGAAAAAATAGAATCCTTGTTGCCTGGCGCAGCGAGTGTAGGACTCACAAAAGCCTTCGCAGATCAGAAGCAGAGGTATATTCGACCGCAAATAGTTTTTGTTTCCATATTTATCATCGGCATAGTGGGGTTTGTTTTAACAGCTGTTTGGGCATTAGATGATCCCAGTAGCGTGGAAGCAGCAGCATCTAATGTCATAGCGAGAATTCCATTCTTTATTGCCTTTGCTTGGTTGGCAGCATTCGGCTCAAGTGAATATCGGAAAAATAAGCGACTCATGGAAGAATATGCACATAAGGAAGTTTTGGCAAAGTCATACCAAGGATATAAGAAAGAGTTCACTGAGAAAGGCGATGAAACAGCATCTGAGAATCTTGATGAGTCACTGATTAATACCTTAGATGAAAACCCAAGCCGCATTTTAGGTACTAACTCTTCGAGTGATAGACCAAAACTCACAGATGTTCTAGAACGCTCAGAATAGTATTATCGATAGGTACGTTGTCTTATACAATAAGTTCCAATCAGCAAAAACCATTCACCGGCTTATTATTTCTATCTCTGACTCATCACTCCCTGGGGTTGCACGTCGACAAATCTCCTTCCCCGAATATGCACACGAGACCGAGAACGCCGTGTGCATATTGTGCGCCGATCGACCCGACGGGACCGTCGACCACTCGAGTTGACTGATAGAAGACCCCCGATTATCGACTATGGGCGCGAGTGAGTGAGCCAAAACACGAGGATTCGAGGGCCCGTGTGTACGGGCAAGGGAATCCGAACCGACGGCGACTATGCACACTGAATGGACGCTATTGAACGCGCACCCCGCTTCTACGACTTACCAAGACTCGAGCAGTGGTGAGCGCCTGCGACGACGTGGCCCACCTGAGTGCAGCCACACGCCAGGTCCTCGAGCGCGACGATCTCACCCTCGAGTAGCGCCGAGAGAGTGCCAAGACATTGAACACTCGAGGGGTATCAGTTTCCGTCGAACAATCGATTACCGTCGAGAAAAACGAATGCGGTCACCGAAGACAGGATAGTGTTGATTAGTGTTCGTCCCCGCAGTGATCACCACCGGCGTGTTTCTGAAACGGTGGTGAGTACGCGAGAAATCCATTTTATCCTGAACCCGTGATACGAAAGGCACGCTACCGCGTTGCGGCCCTGCTGATGTGGAGTTGAGAGGAGATTTGAACGAGCCGATGGTATCGTTCACATCTCATTGTGCTCTTCTTGTCGCGGATAATTCGCGAGCGACAGCACTGAAAGGGAAGACTCGAGCAAAACCCATCAACACGAAGCTCCAAAAAGTGAGTTTCAGAACATATTCTCGATGTATTATGCCCATTCCATCCCCTTTCTGCGAATAAAGAGACTGATTGCCGGAGGGTGAAAGCTTATTATTGGACGCACACACGTATTGGTCGAGGTGATGTGAATAAATAGCATGCAGACAGGTCGTTTCGACCCCCGAATCCCACGGCATACACTGGCTGTGGCCACGCGTGCTGGCTGCTTCCGCGATCATCTGTGCAACGACGAACACAGTTCTGACCACCGCGACCCCGCTACGACCGCGGACGGTCACTCGTCCTCACTGTTACTCACGTTCGACTAGCGGGTCCTCCGTCCGACACTCGAGGGACTCGAGCGCGTTGAGCGTCGGTTTCACTCCGCCACGAGTAGTGGTCGAATTTCGGAACGTTTGAGAGCGTGTACTAGAAAGAGCGCTCGTGAGCCGCGCCCGACTCTTCGCCTCGCTGTGTGGTCTCGTCTTTTTGCTCAACCTCGCGAGAATTATCTTCGCACCGCTGCTTGACGTCATCATCGCCGAGTTTGCGATCGGTGAGGCGACTGCCGGGCTCCTCGTGACGCTGACGTGGATCGGGAGCGCGTCGCCGCGACTCCCGACGGGGTGGCTCCTGACGAAGCTTCCTCGACACACCGTGGTGATCGGCTCCGGTGCGATTCTGACGGCTGCGGCGGCGTTCGCCGCCACGGCGACGACGATCCACCACCTGATGGTCGGCGCGTTCTTGATGGGGATCGCCTCCGGCGTCTACTTCGTCTCCGCGAACCCGTTTTTGAGCGAGTTGTATCCCGGACGTGTGGGCCGCGTCATCGGCATCCACGGCGCTGCCAGCCAGATCGCCGCCGTGATCGCGGCCCCGCTCGTGACGCTCACGCTCGTCGTCGACTGGCGACTCTCGCTGTGGGCGATCGCCTTCGGGACGGCACTCGTGACGGTGTACACCGGACTCGCCGCGGTCAGAACCGAACTCCCGAGAGCGGGGGTCGACGATCGAAACTTCGTGGCCGGTGCGCTTTCGGAGTGGCGACTCATCGTCACCGCGCTGGCAATCGTCGGCGCGGCGTCGTTCATCTGGCAGGGCGTGTTCAACTTCTACGAACTGTACATGCAATCGAAAGGACTCTCCTCGCAGGCGTCGGGACTGATGCTCTCGATCGTCTTCGCCGCCGGAATTCCCGCCTTCTACTTCGGCGGAGATCTAGCCGACAAGCTGCCGCGGGTTCCGTACCTGCTCGGGATCGTCGGAACGTTCGCGCTCAGCGTCCTCGTGTTGACGGTCGTCGAGAGCTTCCTCGGATTGGTCCTCATCTCGAGTATCGTCGGCTTCGTGATCCACGCGCTCTTTCCGGCCACGGACACGTTCCTCCTCGATACGCTGCCGGACTCCTCGAGAGGGAGCGCCTACGCCGTATTCAGCTCCGTATGGATGCTCACACAGGCGCTCGGCTCGGTCGTATTGGGCGTCTTCGTCGAACACGGCTACGCCTACGACACCGTGTTCCGAATCGCCGCCCTCTTCCTCGGCGTGACGGTTATCGGCCTCGCAGTGCTCGAACGAGCGGATCGCTTACCAAACTGAGTCGACAACACGGAGGCCTATACCCGAGCGGGCGTCCGCTCGAGGTCGGCTTCGAGTTGGCTCGCGGCCTCGAGTCGGAGTTGTTTCGCCTGTCGCTCGGTGAGTCGAGACGCCGGCAGCCGATTCGCGAGCGGGTCGTGCGCGGAGGGAGTGAAGCCGAGTTCGCGAAGGTAGTTCCGAACGGACGGATCCTCGAGTCCGTCGTGGATGGCCGCGTCGGTGACCGATTCCACGGTGTCGAACGAGGGGAGGGACAGTCGGTCGTCGGTCTTCGCCGACCGGTGCTCGTCGGACGCGACGACGGTTCCGTGGGCATCGGCGTGTGAGACGAGCGAGCGGACGGTCTCGGTGAGCCGTAGAATCTGACTCGGCAAGGCGGCGTCGGGCGAACGCCACTCGACAGTTGGCATCGCTTTTCGGAGCCGAACCGGCGTCCAGACGGCGTCGAACGGGTCGAACGCGTCGTCGAACGCCGCCGGGTCGACGCCGCGCTCGAGTGCGCGTTCGCGAAAGCACTCGTAGGCGTCTTCGAGGCGCTGTTCCCACTCCTCGACGCTGTCGACGTACGACCACAGTTGGCCCTGCTGGGGACACGGGTCGTAACACGAGCGTCGGTAGAGGTAGGGACGGGCGCACTCTAGGAGGTGTTCGCCGCGGTAGTGAGAGGAACTGTTCACGAGCACGAACGCGGGGTCGATCGCCGTCAGCGTGTTCAACTGGTCGACGACGCTCGAGCGTTCGAAGTGAACGTGCGTGCCCGCACAGACGCGGGCGTCCTCGAACGTCGGGCCGACGATCTGACGCTGGAGGTCGCTTCCTCGTTTGTCGCGGTAAGGAATGGATTCGGGACCGGCGTGTAGCGGCGTCGAAAGGGGGACGAGACGCTTTTGCTGGTCGTGGGCTGCATCGACGACGGTGCTGATGAGACGGCGAAACTCCGCGCGGAGTTCGGCCATCGACTGACACGGGGTTGTTTTGATCTCGAGCATCGGCTCGACGAACTCGGGATCGAGCTGTGGGGATACGTCGAGCAGTGAGCCGGGTGGCACCAGGTTACCATCGTCGTCGATAACCCAGTACTCTACCTCGAGGCTGGTGTTCATGGATGTCTCCGTTGGCATGGTGTGCGTAGATTGGCCCTCGAGTGGCCTGTCACTGGGCCGAACGGTGCTAGTGGACGGCGGCTGCCTTCGTGTGTAGACCTGAAGGCGTCAGGTCTCTGCTGTGGAGTAGACGATAGCGCGCAGTCACGTGAATTGATTGAGCCTGCGAACGCAGGGACTAAATCGGGAGTAGAGGGCTTCTATTCCACATATACAACCAATCAATCGAAGAGAATCCTCCCTCGAGTGAACCGACGTTCGCCGTAACACGCTGGTGGCCCACTAACACTCGTGTAACGGGGTTGGTCTGGTGTCTCTAGTGGGTTCATGTGCGTGCGGTAACAATGTGTAACTACAGATGAGCAACGGTTCCTCCGAGAACGATAACGAGTTCGATGAATCGGTGATCGTCGGCGGCGGCGGTCCTGCCGGATTGAGCGCCGCACTCTTTACGGCGAAAAACGGCCTCGAGACGACGGTGTTCGACGCGGACGAGACGTGGATGCACAAGGCCCACCTGTTCAACTACCTCGGCATCGGCTCCGTCGGCGGCAGCGAGTTCATGGAAACGGCGCGCCAGCAAGTCGACGACTTCGGCGTCGACCGACGACAGGAAGAGCCAGTCACTGCCGTGAGCGACGAGGCCGATGGCTTCACGGTCGAGACCGAGGACGGGGAGTACGACGCCGACTACGTAATCCTGGCGACGGGTGCGAACCGCGACATCGCAGACGACCTCGGCTGTGCGTTCACCGACGCCGACGTGGTCGACGTGGACGTCGACATGGAGACGAGCGTCTCGGGCGTCTACGCGACCGGCGCGATGGTCCGACCAGAGGAGTGGCAAGCCGCTATCTCCGTCGGCGACGGCGCTGCCGCGGCGCTCAACATCCTCTCGGCCGTCCGCGGCGACCACTATCACGACTTCGACGTGCCCGCCGACGCCGAGCGCGTCTTCGGCGACGTACTCGCAGAGTAGCGATATTCACCCGACCGACCTACCTACACCACTCCACCCATACCGACCCATGTCAAACGACTCACAGACACCAGTCACGCCCGAACTACCAGACAGCCCCGTTCACGCAGCCGGAACCGACCACATCACCATCTGGGGAAGCAACGAAGCGGAAACCGTCGAGTTCTACCAAGACCTCCTCGGGATGCCCCTCGTACTCCGCCAGCCCAACCTCGACGATCCGTCCCAGACCCACCTGTTCTTCGACACGGGCGACGGTCGGATCCTCACATTCTTCGTGAGCGACGATCGACCGTCCGCGAAGGGCCAACGCGGCGGTGTCGGGGCCGTCCATCACCTCTGTTTCCGCATCGAACCCGACGAGTACGAGGAGACGATGGACGCCCTCGAGGACGCGGGTTACCGCTACAACGTCTTCGACCGGGGAATCTTCCACTCGATCTACACGCACGACAACAACGGCCTCGTCATCGAACTCTCGACGGACAAGTACGAGATTCCCGACGACCGACGCGGCGAGGTACTCGCGAAGGCCCAGGAACTCCGCGAAGACGATGGTGCCGACTACGCGAAAGACGAGCACCTCCGGGGAGCGATCGAGGCACTCGGCCTCGAGGTCGTCGAGTACGACCTCCCCGAGGCCAGCGCCGGCACCGGTGGGGTCGAGTGATGGGGGGCAGGTCCGACGGCGACGGACCGCAGGAGGGCCGCGAAAACGGGCCACACCAAAATCAGCCACTCGTTACCGACGGGACACCACTCGAGGACGCAGAGGCAGCATTAGTTCTCACGCACGGTCGCGGCGCGAGCGCACGCGGAATGGTTCAACTCGCGAACGAGGTTCACGAGGAGGGCGTCGCCGTTCTCGCCCCGCAGGCGGCCCGCCAGACGTGGTATCCGAACTCGTTTCTCGCACCCGTCGAGCAGAACGAACCGGGACGATCGTCGGGACTCCAGGCGATTGCGGACGCGATCGGCGAGGCGACCGACGCCGGCGTTCCATGCGAGCGCATCATGTTGATCGGCTTTTCGCAGGGTGCGTGTCTCGCCAGCGAGTTCGTCGCCCGAAACCCGCGACGATACGGCGGCCTCGCCGCCCTCAGCGGGGGGCTCATCGGCGAGCAGATCGACCCGGAGGCGTACACGAGCGACGACGCCGACCTCGAGGAGACCCCTGTCTTCCTTGGCTGTAGCGACGTCGATCCCCACATTCCCGAACGACGGGTCCACGAGACGGCAGACGTGCTCGAGGCGATGAACGCCGACGTGACCAAGCGACTCTACGAAGGGATGGGCCACGGCATCAACGACGACGAACTCGCGACGGTCTCGAAGATGGTCGCGGCGCTCGTCCCGGAGTGACGTTTCGCTCGAGTCGACTGTTTTTAGCGCGTGAACGGCGACTTATCCCGTTCGATGGTGTACGTCCGGTAGTGACACCGCAGCACACGGGCCGACGAGCGGTACTCGGAGGGCTCGCGGGGCTATGGACTGCGTCCGTCGCCGGCTGTCTGGGTGAAGACGACGCCGAAGACGACCCGGAGCCGGTCGTCGACGCAGCCGAAGAACTTGAGGGCGAGACCGACCCCGAGGCCTGGGCGGGCGTCGAAACGATCCGATTCGACGGCTACGTCGGGGGCTGGGTCGGCGTCGAGCCGACGGCTATCGACCGCGTCGAGAATCCGACGCTCGTGCTCCGCGAGGGGAGTGAGTACGAACTCGTCTGGGAGAATATGGACGGCGTCCACCACAACATCGCCTTCTGGGACGCCGACGAGGAAGTCGTCTCGGACTACTCGAGCGACGGTAACGAGACAGTCGGAGAGACCGAGTCGCTCGCGTTCCGAGCGACGGCCGAGATGGAAACATATCGGTGTGAGTACCAACGAGACGGGCAGCGAGGCGACGTCGTGATCGTCTCGGAGAAGACGTAACCGCTCGCGACGATGACGACGCCGCCGTACGAGCCGATGTTGGCGTTCGCCGGCATTGCCATCCTGTTGTACCTGCTCGGATGGTGGCTCTGGTGGGTCGTCCTCTCCGACGAAAGTGTCGAACTCGAGTACTCCGAGGACGAGGGCGAGAACGAAGACGAAGAGCGGTGAACTCGAACTCCCTGCGCACAGCCTATCGAACGACCGTCACGGAGACCGGCGAGCGGCGAACGACCGACTCGGCGACGCTCCCCAGCAAGACGCGAGAGACGCCCGAGCGGCCGTGGCTTCCGATCACGATCTGGTCGACGTCGTACTCCTCGGCGGCGGAAACAATCTCTCGAGCCGGGTTACCGGTGGCGACTTCCGTTCGGAAGTCGACCGAATCGGTGTCGACGAGGTCCGGGAGGTCCGCGCGGAGTTCTTCCGCCGCCGACTCTCGTCGGTCCCCGAGCACGTCCTGTACCGCCTTGATTCCCGCTTCCGTGTACCCGTCGGCGAGTTCGACGACGCGCAATAAGACGAGTTCCTCGTCTCCGTGCTCGTCGAACGCTCGCTTCACTGCCTTCTGTGCCGGTTCCGAACCGTCGTACGCGACGAGGACTGTCATCACCCATCGATACTCGCTCGCGCAGCATAAATCCGGTCGACGAGCGTGGCACTCGCGCTCCTCGAGACGATTGCAGACTCGAGACGATTGCAGACTCGAGAACGCGCTGCGACAACCGACGTGAGTCTCGGAGACTATTCCTCGAAGCCGTCCTCGAATCGGAACGTCCCGTTGCGCTGGACGACCTCGCCGTCGACTTCAATGAACGAGTCGTCACTCATATCGACGATCATGTCGACGTGGACGGCGGAATCGTTCTGTTCGTTGCCTTCGGCGACGGTATCATCGTAGGCGCGACCGACCGCCATGTGGACCGTATCGCCCATCTTCTCGTCGAAGAGCATGTTGTACGTGAACTGATCGATATCTCGGTTCATGCCGATGCCGAGTTCGCCGAGTCGGCGGGCACCTTCGTCCGTGTTCAGGACTTCGGTCAGCACGTCCTCGTTTTTCGCTGCCGAGTGCTGGACGACTTCGCCGCCCTCGAACTCGAGGTAGACGTCCGTGATCTCACGACCCTGATGGTACAGCGGCATGTCGAACAGCACCTCGCCCTCGACGCTGTCGGGTTCGGGGGCGGTGAAGACCTCGCCGCCGGGGAGGTTGTGTTCGCCGTGGTCGTTGAGTGTCGGATTGGCGTCGATCGACATCGTCACGTCGGTCGTCTCGCCGCTTTTGATGCGAATCTCTTCGGCGGGATCCATGATCTCGACCATGTTGGCCTGGTGGGCGCGCTGTTCGTCCCAGTCTTTGTTGACGGCGTCCCAGACGAAATTCTCGTAGCCTTCCGTGCTCATCTCGGCGAGTTGGGCGTTGGCCGGGGCCGGATACTGCGTGAGACACCACCGCGTCGAGAGTCGCTCCTCGAGAATCGGACGGTGGGCTTGCTGGTAGGCTGCCTGCGTCTCTGGGTCGACGTCGGCGGTCTGGGTCGCGTTGTCGCCAGCCCGAATCGCGATGTAGACGTCGGTGTTCTGGATCAAGGCGAGTTCGTGTTCCGGTGTCTCGTACTCGTCGTCACCGGCGCGGAGGAACGCGCGTCGCTGGCGGGCACCCGTCCGCTGGCTCGTGGTAATCGGGTTCGCGCCGGCGTCGCCGATCACTTCGTGAAGCGCGACGACCAGGTCCTCGGCGACGGGGTGGGCGTCGACGATGACGTTGTCGCCTTCCTGCAAATCGACGGAGTGGTTCGCGATGATTTCGGCGTGTTCGCGGATGCGTGCGTCCATGCGACACACGTCTCTCGGCGCTGGGATACCGTTTTCGAATCGAAACCATCCGCGAGACTACCTGCGAGAACTACTCCCGATTCGCCAGAAAAATCCCGAGGTAGATCGACACGAACGCACACGCGACGCCGCCAGCGAACGCGAGGGTGAACGGCGACTCGAGGCTCACCTCGCCGCCGTCGTCGAGCAGCCAGCCGCTGAACCCCACCGCGAGCAAGACGACCGCTGCGAGGCGAAGCGCAGAGACGAGACGGACCCCGGGATCGGTTCGATCGGCCATACGTTCGAACTGGGTGATCGCGTCAAAAAGGTTGGTGGTTCGATGTGTTTGCGGTAGCTGTCGACGGTTCTACGTCGAGAAATCGTTGCTCGAACTCGAGTCGAATCGTGGAAGACGGTCGTCGCCTATTTCACCACCGAGTTCGGATCTCGAGGCATGATCGACCTTCGCTCCGATACCGTGACGAAACCCGACGAGTCGATGCGCGAGGCCGCTCGAGCGGCCGAGGTCGGCGACGACGTGTACGAAGAAGATCCGACGGTGGCCGAACTTGAGGCCCGCGCCGCCGAGTTGGTCGGCATGGAAGCCGCCCTCTACGTCCCCTCGGGGACGATGGGCAATCAGATCGCTGCGCGCGTCCACACCGAGCGAGGCCAGGAACTCCTCGCGGACAAGGAGAGCCACGTCGTCAAGTACGAACTCGGCGGCCTCGCCCAACACGCCGGCCTCCAGGTTCGGATGCTCGAGGCCGACCGCGGCGTCCCCGCCCCCGAACAGGTGGCAGACGAGTACGTCGAAGAAGACCTCCACCGCCCGGGAACGGGGCTACTCTGGCTCGAGAACACGCACAACGCTCGAGGCGGACTCGCCGTCGAACCCGAACGGATCGCAGCGGCGGCCGACGCGGCCCACGAACGCGACGTGCCCGTCCACGTCGACGGGGCGCGCCTGTTCAACGCCGCCGCGGCGCTCGACGTTTCCGCCAGCGACCTCACTTCCCCTGTCGACTCGGTGATGTACTGTCTCTCGAAGGGGCTGGGCGCACCCGTCGGGTCCGTACTAGCCGGGGACGAGGCGTTCGTCGCACGGGCCCGGCGAACCCGCAAACTCCTCGGCGGCGGCATGCGTCAAGCCGGAATCATCGCCGCGCCCGGGTTGGAAGCGCTCGAGAACAGAGCCGACCTCGAGACGGATCATCGACGCGCACGCGAACTCGCAGCGGGGCTGTCGACGCTCGAGGGATTCGACGTACAAGAACCGGAGACGAACATCGTGCTCGTCGACGTGGCTGAAACTGGACTCGAGCCGAATGCACTCCTCGAGCGCTGTCGCGACCATGGCGTGGTAGCCTCGCCGTTTGGCCCGACGACGGTTCGCTTCTGTACACACCGCGACGTGTCAGACGCCGATATCGAGCAGGCGCTCGAGGGAGTCGAATCGGCCCTCAATACGGCGTAGAACGCGCTCGGAACAGCGATTCGAACCGATTGGAAGAGGAGAAGACAGCCGTCTACTGCATTCCTTCGCGGAACTCGAGGATCGTCTTTCGCAAGAGGAGATACGAGAAGAACACGAGCGACAGCAAGATCACTACGATCGCGAGGATAACGGGGTCGTCGGGGAGGAAACCCAGCATAATCGATCGATACCGTGTCAGTATGCAAAACCGTTTCGACCGAAGCGGCGGCGTCCGGAATCATGACTCGTGATCGGAAGACGGTCGACTCGTGTCGACGGAGTCTCCTGTTCGCCGGACGTACCGTAGCTAAAACGCCGTTTTCACCTTACGCCGCCTATATCGGGATCGCCAACGAAGTGCGATCTGTCCCGATCCGGTGATTCCACCCCGCCGGTCGGGGCCATCAACTCGTTGGAGTCCCCTCCACAGGTGCCTCAGCACGTCAGTTCCAGCGGGTTGTGCCGGGTCTGGGGTATCGCAGTCTCGAGGTTCCCGCTACTCGCACCAACCCACTACCTCCACGCCGATCACCTTCCGATCGTCCATCCGAACGCCCTCCAAACACTCTCCGGACACCCTCCAGGAGCCCCTTACGAACCGCCTCTCAGCCCGGCGGTCGCCCCGTTGACGTCACGAGACATCTCGAGGCCGAATCGAAAACGGACTCTCGTTTCGACTGAGCCTCGAGAGAGCTATGTTCCGTGAGAATCGTCAGGTCACGTGCTTCGACTACTGATCATGGGTTCCGACGACCGAAGACGGTCCTCGTCACTCGTTCGAGTAGTCGATCGACGCGAGTCGCGTGCCCTCCGGCGTTCGGATCTCCCCTTCAATCTGCGTCGCGGAATCGTTCGCGTCGTCGGCTACTCGAGACTCGAGGACGGCGAACCCCGGCCGATTGCCGCGCGGGTCGGCGTGACTGCCGGGATTTAACAGCAAGACATCGTCGGTCTCGATCACCGTCGGTCGGTGCGTGTGACCGGAGACGACCACGTCGGCGTCGTGCGAGCGGCCGAACATTGCCAGCCCAGTCTGACCGCCCTCTCGACGGTGCGTGAGCGCGATGCGGATTCCGTCTGCCTCGACGACGCGAGCCGTTGGAAGCCGGTCTTTGACGGACGGGTCGTCCGCGTTTCCGTGGACCGGAAACAGGTGGTCACACTCCGATTGAAAGGCCTCGAGTGCTGCGTCGCTCGTGAAATCACCCGCGTGGACGACGGCGTCTGCTTTGCGGGCCGCGTCGAGTGCGTCGCCCGTGAGTTCGTGCCCGCTGGTACTGTGCGTATCCGAAAAAATCGCGATCATGCCAGTGGCTACTGACTCCGCGCTAACGGTCCTTTCGTCATCGGACGCTACCGCTCGACGGAATCGTTCGTCGTCGGTCGTCACGTGCCGACCGTGACAACGGCGGAACGAAGTTACGCAGACGGAACGTCGCTGTCGTCACTGTCGTCGTACCCTGCAACCACCGTCGAGCCGGGCGGGTGTTCGTTCAAAGTCGCCGTCACCGTCGTCGACTCGAGGTCGACGGTCGACTCGAGCGGCGTCCAGCCCTCAGCCATCTCGACGGCGACCGACACGTCGGTCGGGCTCGCACCCGGCGGGAGTCTGGAGGGATCGTAGACGAGTTCGATGCTGATCGCTTCGACCGCCTTCAACTCGTCGACGCCGACGAGGTCGACCGGAGCCGCGAGTCCGTCGACCGGCGGGTCGCGGCCGCTCTTCTCGAGGTCGAACGCGTCGGGGACGACACCGGCGACGACGGCGACGGTCGCACCGGCGTGCTCGAGTGTGTACTCGGCGACGCTGCTCGAATCGTACCCGGGGATAGCCATACTCGAGGCGAAGCCCTCGATCCCTTTGGCCCTGTAGCGCGCGTACGCCAGCCGATGATGACTACTGGTCCAGCCGTGTGGAGCGTGTACACAGCTCACGGAGCAGAGACCGACACCGAGACGAATCCTTTTATCGTATCGGGAACAACTCAACTAACGTGTCCGAGACAGCCGGGTACATGCGCTTTTTCCCCTACGAGGAGCCCTACGAGAACCAGCGGGAAGCGATGGATCGCATCCACAACGCGATCACTCGCGGACAGGACGTGCTCTTCGAAGGTGCCTGCGGGACCGGCAAAACCCTCTCGTCGCTCGCACCCGCCCTCGAGGTGGCTCGCGAGCAGGACAAGACGGTCGTCATCACGACGAACGTCCACCAGCAGATGCGCCAGTTCGTCGCCGAGGCGCGGGCGATTACGCGCGAAGAGGACATTCGCGCGATCGTCTTCAAAGGCAAATCGTCGATGTGTCACATCGACGTCGGCTACGAGGAGTGTCAGGCGCTTCGGGACAACACGCGCAGCGTCGTCGACACCGAACGCGACAAACGGCAACTCGAGCGCCGCCAACAGGAACTCTTGGCGGAAAGTCAAGACGGCGATGGCGGGGCTGCTGACGCCCGTAGCGCCGTCATGGACGAACTCGAGGATCTCGAGGAGCGACTCGACGACCTCGAAGACCAGAACGTCTGTGAGTACTACCGGAACAATCTAACCGAAAACACGGACGACTTCTTCGCGTGGCTCTTCGACGACGTGCGGACGCCCGACGAGATTTACGAGTACGCGGAGCAACGCCAGTTCTGTGGGTACGAACTCCTGAAAGAGGGGATCGAAGGCGTCGACCTCGTCGTCTGTAACTACCACCATCTCCTCGATTCGACGATTCGCGAGCAGTTCTTCCGGTGGCTCGGCCGTGACCCGGAGGACGTGATCGCCGTCTTCGACGAGGCCCACAACGTCGAAGACGCGGCCCGCGAGCACGCCACTCGAACCTGCTCGGAACGGACCATCGACTCCGCACTCGACGAACTCGCCGACACGGACGACCCCCGATCGGACGACGCCGCGAACGTCCTCTCGGCGTTTCACCGCGCGCTCGTCGAGACCTACGAGGACTCCTTTGGCTTCGGCGAGCGCGAGCGAATCGGCGAGAACTGGGAAGACGTTCCCGTCGCGAACGAGGGTCGACGCGACGAGCTGACCCTCGAGTTCCTCCAGCGCTACGCCGGCCAGGGCATCGAAGACGACCTCGAGGCGGCGATGAGACTCGGTCAGGAACTCGACGAGGAGTACGAGGAAGCCTACCGCGAGGGCGAGACGGCCACCCGCACGGAGTGTCAGACCCTGCAGGCCGCCGCGTTCGTCAGCGCGTGGATGAACGAGAGCTCGAAAGAAGGGCTCTACCCGGTCGTCTCGGTGACTCGAGACGCCGGGACGGACGAGGTCTACGGCCGCGCAGAACTCTACTCGTGTCTGCCCCGCCAGGTGACCGGACGCCTGTTCGACGACGTCTACTCGACCGTCCTGATGAGCGCGACGCTCCAGCCCTTCGACGTCACAGAGAACGTCCTCGGCCTCGAGGAGGCGGTGACGATGGCGTACGGCTTGCAGTTTCCCGAGGATCGGCGGCGAACGTACGCTGTCGAGACGCCGCCGCTGTTCTCCTCTGATCGGGACGATCCCGACGTTCAGGAGGCGGTCGCCGAGACGATTCACGACGCGACGCGGATGACCCCCGGCAACACGCTCGCGTTCTTCCCCAACTACGGCGAGGCGAATCGCTACGCGGAACGACTCGAGCGACGCTCGGATCGGCCGGTCTACCTCGACAAGTCGGGAACCTCGGTCGAGGAAGTGCGACAGCAGTTCGTCGCGGACGAGGGGGCCGTTCTGTGTACGTCACTCTGGGGGACCCTCGCGGAGGGCGTGAGTTTCGACGGCGACGACGCCAATACGGTGCTCGTCGTCGGCGTCCCCTACCCGCATCTGGACGACCGCGCGGAGGCCGTCCAGGAGGCCTACGACGCGGCGTTCGAGGGGACCGAAACGGGCTGGCGCTACGCCGTCGAGATTCCAACGGTTCGCAAGACCAGACAGGCGCTGGGACGGGTCATCCGCTCGCCGGAGGACGTCGGCGTTCGAGCGCTGCTCGATCGCCGCTACTCGCGCTCGGCGAAGTCGGATCTCGGCAAGTACAGCGTCAACGGCACCTTTCCGCACGAAGAACGCGAGGAACTCCTCGACATCGCCCCCGAGAAACTCAAGTTCGCGATGCTCAACTTCTACGGCGATCACGGCGCCTACGACGGCGAGACGCCCGCGCCGTAGGTACTCGAAACCGATCGAGGGACGCTCACGCGGGCAACGAAATTCTGCTCACTGGGAGCTTGTACGTTCCGTCCCAGAACTCGAGTTCGCTGACCGTCCACCGGATTGGCTCGATCTCTCGCCCGGCGAGTCGCTTCGCCGTCTCGAGGTCACCGCCGCGCGCGAGCGTGACGTGGGGGACGTAGTCGTCGCCCTCGAGGTCGTCGACGGGGTCGAACGTCTCCGCCAAGTTGGCGTGAATCGACTCGAGGCCGGGGCTCTCGACGGCGAAGTAGACGACGGGTGCGGAGCCCAGTGGCGGCTCCGCGAAGTACTCGATACCCGTAATCCGCGCTTCGACGGCGGGAGTTCCCTCGAGTGCGCGATGCGCTCGGTGTTGGAGTTGGGCGACGTGGTCGGCCTCGCCGAGGCGTTTGAGGAGACACGAGTGTTCCTCGCGGACGTGCTCGAAGCCGACGAGGTCGGGGTAAAGCTCGTTGGCGATCGTGCGGACGCGGCCGGGAACCGGGACGTTGACGCTGTACACGACAGTTGCGATAGGGGGAATCGACCTATCAGTGTGACGCTTCGGCCGACTTAGATGCTATCGTAGAGCCACAGGACGATGACCAATCCGATGGCCAAGAGCAACAGCGGCGTCAGCAGATTTGCGATCCAGCTGACAACTGTCCCGATGATCTGGAGTGCGAGCAAGACGGCCACCAAAGCCAGGACGATTTTGAGTAGCGTTTCGACCTCGAGTTCGCCGCGGGTATCGGTCATGATCGTCGATACGGACGAACGTTTCAAAAGTTCATCGTTAGGCCGGTCGGAAAGACCTATTTAGACGGATACAACAAGACATGGTAATGGAAGCGAAGGGGCTTTGGGCCCTGTTCTGGGTGCTCGTGGTTGCCGGAGGTGCAGTTGCGTTGGTGCTGGGCGCGTCTGCTGGTGCTGTTGCAGACACTGGCGCAGCGATCCAAGAGTCAGAAGAGCGTCAGGAACTCGAGGACGCCGACGAGGTACACATCAACGTCCACCTCGCGAAAGACGAGACGGCGACGTTCGAAGTCGACTACCGCTATCACCTCGAGGACGAGAACAACTCCGAGGAGGCGTTCGATGAGCTTCGCGAAGAGATCGAATCCGACCCGGAATCCTACACCGACGCGGAGATAGCCGATTGGAACGAGACACGAAACGGTGACGACCTCGAGGAAGAAGTCATCTCGAACGAAAACGTCTCGGTCGAAGAAAACTCGGCTCCGAGACACATCGGCCACGTGGAGTTCACCTTTGAGTGGGATTCCTTCGCAACCGTCATGGTCGACGAGATCGAAGCCGGCTCCGAACTCTCGGGGCTGACACTCGTGGACGATACGTCGTTGCAGATCAATGCCCCCGACGACTACGTCCTCGACGACGCACAGCCGTCACCGGACGGTTCCGAAACCGACTCGGTCGAATGGGACGGTGAGGAAACCGAGTTCGGCGACGACGAGCCGCGAGTCGTCTTCATCGAAGACGACGGCGAGGAGGCCACGACAACGGACGACGATGACGAGTTGCCGACGCGCTGGCTTGCCGTCGTCGCCGCCCTCGGCTTGCTTGCGACCGGTGGTGCGGTCGGCTGGTGGCTCAGACACGGCAACGACTCGAGTTCCGCCGCCGACACCAGCGGCGTCTCACCGCCGCCGGCAGGTGGGGCGACCACGTCGAACGACACCGGCGGCCCACCACCCGAACTCCTCAGCAACGAAGAACGCGTCCTGCAGTTACTCGAGAACCGAGGTGGACGGATTAAACAGCAGGAAGTCGTCGCCGAACTCGAGTGGACCGAGGCGAAGACGAGTCAGGTCGTCGGCAGCCTCCGCGAAGACGACGAGATCGAAGTCTTCCGCATCGGCCGGGAAAACGTGCTGGCGATCCCGGACGACGAAGACGGAGACGAACCGCTGTAACCTACGCCCGCTATTTTGGAGGAACGTTCACCACACCTCGAGAGGGAACGAGTACGGCGACCGGGCTGACCCAAACCCGCTGATCACTGTGTTTGTCCGAACTCGCTGATCACACCGCTGGCCACGACTCTGATCACAATCGCTCTCACCACGGAAACGTGTTAGATCGCCATGTAGCAGGTTTTAATATCGATCGCTCGCATAGCCTTGGGTATGCGTCCCACCATCGGTACCGCGCTCACCCTTTTCGGTACCGACGGGACCGTCTCGCCGCGGCGACCACGACGACGGCGGCCGGGCCGTTGAGCCCGACTACTACTTTACCTCCCGAGACCGGTTCATTTCACCGTTCAACACGATCAGCAAACCCCGAATTCTTGGTTAGTAGCATCTCTCTCGCTATTTTTCGGATTTGAAACCAATGTGCTTAAGTCTCTCCTGGCGTTTCCCTCGAACACGATATGACACGCGTGGCACTTGCGTTCTCGGGTGGACTGGACACGACTGTCTGTGTCCCGCTGCTCGAGGAAGAATATGGATACGACGACGTCATCGGCGTCACGGTCGACGTGGGCCAACCGGCGTCCGAATTCGACGAAGCCGAAGAAACCGCCGAAGCGCTCGGCCTCGAACACTACGTCGTCGACGCGAAAGACGAATTTGCACAGCTGTGTCTCGACAGCGTCCGCGCGAACGCGACGTACCAGGGCTATCCGCTCGGAACGGCGCTCGCACGCCCCGTAATCGCGAACGCGATTCTCGAGGTCGCTGAGGAACAGGGCTGTACCGGCATCGCCCACGGCTGTACGGGCAAAGGAAACGACCAGCTTCGCTTCGAAGCCGTCTGGCGCGACTCCGATCTCGAGGTTATCGCGCCCGTCCGCGAACTCGGGCTCACGCGCGAGTGGGAAAACGAGTACGCCGAGGAAAAGGACCTGCCCGTCGAGGGTGGCGACGGCGGCAAGTGGTCAGTCGACACGAACATCTGGAGTCGCTCGGTCGAGGGCTCCGAACTCGAGGACCCGAGCTACGTTCCGGGCGAAGAGATCTACAACTGGACGCAGGCCCCGACGGGTGACACCCAGGAGATCGAAATCGCATTCGAGGAGGGCTACCCCGTCGCCGTCGACGGCGTCGAGTACGAGCCGGTCGAGCTCGTTCAACACCTGAACGAGGTCGCTGGCGCGTACGGCGTCGGCCGTACCGACTCGATGGAAGACCGCATGCTCGGCCTGAAAGTTCGCGAGAACTACGAGCACCCGGCCGCGACGACGCTGCTCAACGCCCACGAGGCCCTCGAGGGGCTCGTCCTTACCCAAGAAGAACGCGAGTTCAAACAGCTCATCGACCAGCGCTGGTCGAAGAAGGGCTACGAAGGACTGGTCGACGCACCCCTCGTAAGCGCACTCGAGGGCTTCATCGACGAGACCCAACAGCGCGTGACCGGGACCGTCACGATTCGCTTCGAGGGCGGCCAGGCTCGTGCGGTTGGACGTGACAGCGAGTACGCGGCGTACTCGGCCGAACACGCCTCCTTCGACACGGAGACGGTCGGCAAGATCGACCAGGAAGACGCCACGGGCGTCGCGAAGTACCACGGCTTCCAGCGCCGTCTCGCGAACTCGGTGATCGACGACGATACGGACGAGGAAGTCGAACTCGCGACGGATGGCGGCGACGCCGACGAGGACGAGTAATCATGACCGAGGAGAGCACCCCCGACGGGACCGGAGAAAACGAGTCGGTCGTTCGACGAGATCGCTTCAGCGGCGGCCCCGCTCGAGGGTTCCTCTCCTCGCTTGCAGCGGACGAACGGATCTTCCAGGCCGACCTCGCGGTCGATCGCGCCCACGTCGTCATGCTCGCCGAGCGAGGGATCGTCGACGACGACGTCGCCGGCGAAATTCTGACGGCGCTGGATGCGATCGAAGTCGACGGCCACGACTCGCTGCCCGACGGCGAGGACGTTCACGAAGCCATCGAGACGGCCGTGATCGAACGCATCGGCGACAACGGCGGAAAGATGCACACCGCGCGCTCGAGAAACGACGAGGTCGCCGCGTGCATTCGCTATCGCCTGCGCGAGGACGTCCTCGCTGCGATCGAAACGACGCTCGCGCTGCGCGAGGCACTCGTCGAGGTCGCCGAGGCGAACACGGAGACGATCATGCCCGGCTACACCCACCTCCAGCCCGCCCAGCCGATCACCGTCGCACACTGGGCGTGCTCTTACGAGGGAGCCGTCCGCCGCGATACCCAGCGACTGCTCGAGGCCTACGGCAGAATCAACGAGTCACCCCTCGGTGGCGCGGCCTTCGCGGGCACGACGTTCGACATCGACCGCGAGCGCACGGCTGAACTGCTCGGGTTCGACTCGGTCGTCGAGAATTCGATGGACGCCTCCTCGAGTCGGGATTTCTTGCTCGAGACGACGCAGGCGCTGTCGACGCACGCGACGACGCTGTCGGGACTGGCGGAGGACGTGATCATCTTCGCGAATCGCGGCTTCGTGGAGCTATCGGACGACTACTCTTCGACGTCGTCGATCATGCCCCAGAAGAAGAACCCGGATACGCTCGAGTTGGTTCGTGCGGTCGCGGGGGACGCGGCAGGGTCGGTCCAGGGGTTGACGGCGACGCTCAAGGGACTCCCTCGAGCGTACAATCGCGACCTTCAGCGGGCGACGACCCACGCCTGGGAGACCGTCGACGCCGTGACGGACGCCAGCGAGGTCGCCGCGGGGGCGATTGTGACGGCCGAGTGGAACGAGCAGACGCTGGCCGCCGAAGCCGGCGAGGGATTCTCGACGGCGACCGGCGTCGCCGACGTGCTCGCGGCGAACGGATTGCCGTTCCGAACGGCCCACGAACTGGTGGCCATCGCCGCCGAAACCGGTGCGGACTACGACGCCCTCGAGTCGGCAGCCGAGGATGTCCTCGGTGAGCCACTCGAGTCGGTTGTCGATCCGGCGGCCGTCGAAGCCGCCCTCGATCCGGCCGAAAGCGTCGCGAGTCGCGACTCGCGGGGTGGGCCTGCTCCCGCCACAGTAACGGCCCAACTCGAGTCCGCCCGCGAGACGCTCGCGGCTGACGAAGTGACACTCGAGGAGACGAGTGGCGTACTCGAGGAGGCACACACCGACCTTCGCGAGGAGGTGAACGGCTATGTTTGAGGGGAGCAGTCGGTCGTTCTTGCCGGAGTTACCACGGCCGTCCCCGCCCGGGGACAAGCTACCTACCACATGATATGTCAAATTGGATTCGCGGTGAGGCGCTTTTCTCTGTCCGTTAGCGACCGGTACAGATAATATAACTTTGCTGTTAAGTTCGAAGGGTTTAAGGGATCTGGGCTCTCAGTTGCAGGTACAATGACCGAATGCGTCGAGTGTGGGGCAGAAGTGTCCCTGCACGACGATCTGGAAGTTGGAGAGATCGTTGACTGTACCACGTGCGGAGCCGAACTGGAAGTCGTCGACACCGAGCCGCCAGTCCTCGAGCGAGCCCCCGAGCTCGAAGAGGACTGGGGTGAGTGACCTTGCAGACGGTCACAACCACAGTACTCCCTGCACGCCCTGATCACGGGTGGTTCGCATGAAGGTAGGAATACTCTACTCCCGTATTCGAAAAGACGAGAAGCTCCTGCTCAACGAGCTTCGCGAGCGCGATCACGAGATCGAAAAGATCGACGTCCGGAAACACGACTTCGACATCAGCGAGGCACCCGACTCGTTCGCGGACCTCGACATCGTCGTCGATCGCTGTCTCGCCACGAGTCGAAGCCTCTACGCCACGCAGTTCTTCGAGGCCTACGACATTCCCGTCGTCAACAGCCACGAGACGGCGGACATCTGCGCGGACAAGGTGAAAAACAGCCTCGCACTCGAGCAAGCCGGCGTTCCGACGCCGGAGACGAAAGTCGCGTTCACCAAAGAGAGCGCGATGGAGGCTATCGAGGACTTTGGCTATCCCTGCGTCCTCAAACCCGTCGTCGGGTCTTGGGGTCGACTGATGGCCAAGATCGACTCGCCGGACGCTGCCGAGGCGATCCTCGAGCACAAGGCGACGCTCGGTCACTACGAGCACAAGGTGTTCTACGTCCAGGAGTTCGTCGAGAAACCGGGTCGGGACATCCGCGTCGTCGCGACCGACGGCGAGCCCATCGCCGCGATGGTTCGCTCCTCGGATCACTGGATTACCAACGCCGCGAAAGGAGCCGAGACGGACGTTTTCGAACTCGACGACGAGGCTCGAGAACTCGTCCAGAAGGCGAGTGACGCCGTCGGCGGCGGCTTACTCGGTATCGATCTGATGGAGACTGAAGAAGGATACACCGTTCACGAAGTCAACCACACGGTCGAGTTCAAAGCCCTCGACGGCGCTGTCGAGACCGACATCGCCGGCACCGTCGTCGACTGGCTCGAGGAGAAAGCGGCCGCCGAGGCTGACGAACTCGAGGTGAGCGCCTGATGGCGATCGAAGCCGAGACAGACGCCGAGAGCGTCGAGGCGCTCACCGCGAGCGTCATCGGTGGGTCGGGCTTTACGGGCGGCGAACTGCTTCGCCTGCTCGCCGGCCACCCGACCATCGAAATCGCCGAGGTCACCAGTCGATCGAAAGCCGGCAAGAGCGTCGGCTCGGTCCACCCACCACTGCGCGGAGCGGATCTCCGTTTTACGGAACCCGACGACCTCGAGTCCGTCGACGTTCTGTTCGCCGCGACGCCCCACGGCGTCTCCATGGGACAGATCGACGAGTTCTTCGACATCGCCGACACCGTCGTCGACCTCTCGGCTGACTTCCGCCTCGAGACGGAAGCACAGTACGAGGAGTGGTACGACGGCCATGACGCGCCGGAGTACCTCGAAAAGGCCGAGTACGCCCTGCCCGAGATCAACCGCGAGAACCTCGCGGGCGCAGAACTGATCGCCGGCGGCGGCTGTAACGCCACGGCGACGATTCTCGGGCTGTACCCGCTGTTCGAACACGGCATTTTGGAGGGAGACGAGCAGGTCGTCGTCGACGTCAAAGTTGGCTCCTCGGAAGGCGGAGCAGGCGGCGGCGAGGCCTCGAGTCATCCCGAACGCTCGGGCGTCGTCCGTCCGTACGCACCGACGGGACACCGCCACGAAGCCGAAATCGAACAGTTCCTCGGCACGAGCGTCTCCTTCACCTGCCACGCCGTGGACATGATCCGCGGCGCGAGCGCGACGAGTCACGTCTTCCCCTCGGGTCCCGTCTCGAAGGGAGACCTCTGGAAAGCCTACCGCGGCTGTTACGAGGACGAACCGTTCGTCCGCATGGCCGCAGGCGGCTCCGGCGTCTATCGGTATCCCGAACCCAAATCGGTCGCCGGGACGAACCTCGCCGAGGTCGGCTTCGAACTCGATCCCTCGAACAAACGGATCGTCGTCTTCTCGGCCATCGACAACATGATGAAGGGCTCCGCGGGACAGGCCGTCCACGCAGCCAACATCGCACTCGGGCTCGAGGAGACGGCCGGACTCGAGTTCGCGGGACTCCATCCAGTGGGGGCACCGTAGATGACGGTCTTTTCGAGAGCGAACGCGATCGGAAGCAGGGAACGGAGGTGTCCGGAGTGACCGTGGTCGTCAAGCTCGGCGGCGCACGTGCCGTCGATCCCGAAGGCGCACTGGCGGACATCGCGAGCCTCGTCGCAGACGGCGAGGACGTGGTGTTGACCCACGGCGGGTCGACTGCCGTCGACGAGACCTTAGAAGAACTCGGCCAAGAACCCACCTACGTCGAGACCCCCGGCGGCGTCGTCGGACGCTTTACCGACGCGGACACGATGGACGTGTTCAAGATGGTCATGCCCGGCAAACTCAACACCGATCTGGTCGAGAGCCTGCAAAACGAGGGCGTCGACGCCGTCGGCCTCTCGGGTACGGACGGCAAGCTGCTCGAGGGGAAACGCAAGTCAGCCGTCCGCGTGAAAGAAGACGGCAAGAAGAAGATCAAACGCGGCGACCACTCGGGGAAGATCGAGTCTGTCAACGCCGACTTGCTCGAGACCGTCCTCGCGGGCGGTTACACCCCCGTCGTCTCCGTTCCTGTACTCGGGAAGGAAAAGAACGGAGGCTACACGGCAGTCAACGCCGACGCTGATCGCGCTGCGGCAGCGATTGCTGGCGCACTCGAGGCAGACCTCGTCGTCCTTACTGACGTATCCGGGATCTACGAGGATCCCGACGACGAGTCGACCAAGATCGATTCGGCTGCAACCCCCGACGAATTCGAGCAGGTCAAATCGGCTGCAGAAGGCTTCATGACCAAGAAAGTCATGGCCGCCGAGGAGGCACTCGAGGGCGGCGCGTCCTCGGTGATCGTCGCGACCGCAAACGCAGACGCACCGATCACGAACGCGCTCGCAGGCGAGGGCACGACGCTCGAGTCCGGCGCACTCGCAGACGAAATGGAAACGGAGACTGCAAAATGAGCGACGATGATTTCATTTCCGGCAGTAAGCCGATCGGAATCGAACGCGGCGAGGGCGTCTCGCTGTACACCGCAGACGGAACGGAGTACCTCGATGCTGGCGCGAGTTTCGCGTGTACGCCCCTCGGCCACTCCCATCCAGCGGTCGTCGACGCCGTCACGACACAGGTCGAAGACCTGACGTTCGTCGACTCCTCGTTCCCAGTTCAGTCTCGAGAAGACGCCTACGCCGCGTTCGTGGCCTCGACACCCGACGGCCTCGAGCAGGCGTGGTTCTGTAACTCCGGGACCGAATCCAACGAGGCCGCACTGAAGTTCGCCCGCTCGGCGACGGGCAACTCGAAGATCATCGCCGCGACTCGTTCGTTTCACGGACGGACGATGGGTGCACTCGCAGCGACGTGGAAAGACAAGTACAAAGAGCCATACGAACCGCTCGTCGGCGACATCGAGTTCGTCCCCTACGGCGAGAGCGAGGAACTCGCGGAGGCTGTGGACGACGAGACCGCCGCGGTGATCTTGGAGCCGATTCAGGGCGAAGGGGGGATCAACGTCCCACCGGCGGGCTACCTCGAGACGGCTCGTGACTGTACCGAGGACATCGGTGCAGCGCTCGTCTTCGACGAGGTCCAGACCGGCATGGGCCGGACGGGACAAATGTGGGCCTGTGAAGGTGCAGGTGTCACGCCCGACATTCTCACGACCGCGAAAGGGCTCGGCAATGGGCTGCCAATCGGTGCGGTTGCGGTCCAGGACTGGATCGCAGACGGCACAGCATCCCACAACGCCACGTTCAGCGGCGGGCCCGTCGTTACCGCCGCAGTCCATGCAACCATCTCGACGCTCGTCGAGGAGGAGTGGCCCGCCCACGCCGCCGAGATGGGCGACTATCTCACGACCGAACTCGAGGCCGCACTCGGTGAGGACGTGCGTGAGATCCGTGGTGAGGGCCTGCTTATCGGCCTCGAGCTAAAACGCGGCGCGAACCGCGCGGCACGTGATCTGGCGATGAATCATCAGGTGCTTGCCTTGCCCGCGGGTCGAACCGTGTTGCGGCTGTTGCCGCCACTCGTGATCGACGAGGCAGAAGCAGACCAACTCGTCACCGCGCTCACGGCAGTTATCGGCTCCGACGAGGAATCATGAACGCGAGCATGACCGACCAGACCGACGTTTCGGACGCGGACGCCCGCCAACTCCTGATCGATCTCGTATCGACACCGTCACCATCGGATGCAGAAACCGACGCGGCTGAGGTTCTCGTCGAGTTCTTCGAGAGCTACGGCCGGGAAGCGTGGCTTGACGAGGTCGGCAACGTACGGGCACCGGCAGACGATTCCGTGCTGTTGACCTCACACGTCGATACCGTGCCCGGCGAAATTCCGGTCGAAGTCGAGCCAGCGGACGAGAACGACCTCGAGCAAGATGTTGCCGACGAACTCGGCGAAGACGTCCTCTGGGGTCGTGGCAGCGTCGACGCCACCGGTCCGTTGGCCGCGATGGCCGTAGCAGCCGTTCGAACCGGCGTCTCCTTCGTCGGCGTCGTCGGCGAGGAGACCAGTTCGCGCGGGGCGCGCCACCTCATCGAGGACCGAGCGGAACCCGATGCCGTCGTCAACGGCGAACCGAGCGGGTCGACGGGCATCACCCTCGGCTATCGTGGCTTTCTCGCAGGCACCTACGTCGCGACCAGCGAATCCGGCCACACCTCACGGCCGGAACCGAATGCGATCCAACACGCGACGAACTGGTGGAACGGCGTCGAAGCGGCCTTCGAGGACGACGAGTACACGGCCGTCTTCGAACGCGTCACCGCCAAACCCGTCGATATCGACGGCGGGATCAGCGAAGACGGGCTTTCAGTCGAAGCGACCCTCGACGTTCAGTTGCGGATTCCGCCGTCACTGGACGCTGAAGCGGTCCGCGAGACAGCCGAAGCCGGCCTCGAGATCGGGACCGTCTCCTGGGCCGAACCGATTCCACCGGTCATGGAGAGTCCCCGAACCGAGGTCGCCCGCGCGTTTCGCGCGGCGATCCGAAAAGAAGGCTGTGATCCGCGGCTGATCCGCAAGACTGGGACCAGCGACATGAACCTCTATGCCGGCGAGTGGGACTGTCAGATGGTTACCTACGGCCCCGGCAACTCGGACCTCGATCACGCACCGGACGAACGACTCTCGCTTGCGGAATTCGACCGCTCCGTTGCGGTCTTAGAAGAGGTTTCGACAACGCTTCGCGGAGGTGAGGAGTGATGGCCACAACCACTGACGTCCGTCACTTCCTCGAGATCACCGACCTCTCACAGGTCGAACTCGAGACGGTCCTCGAACGCGCAGCGACGTACAAGCGCGCTCAGGAACGCGGCGAGAACCACGAAGATCTGGCTGGCCAGACCCTAGGCATGATCTTCCAGAAGCCGAGTACGCGGACTCGCGTCTCCTTCGAAACGGGGATGACCCAACTCGGCGGCCACGCCGTCTTCCTCGGCGAGGACGACATCCAGCTCGGGCGAGGCGAACCGCTCAAAGACACCTCGCGGACGCTCTCGCGGTACGTCGACGCCGTGATGGCTCGCGTTTTCAAACACGAGAACATCGAAGTGTTCGCAGAGTACGCCTCTGTTCCGGTCGTCAACGGGCTGACCGACGACGCCCACCCCTGCCAGACGCTCGCCGATCTGTTGACGATCCGCGAGCAAGAAGGCGGCTTCGAGGACGTCTCGGCAGCGTGGGTCGGCGACGGCAACAACGTCGCCCAGTCGTTCGTCCTCGGCTGTGCGCTCGCCGGCATCGACTTGACGGTCGCGACGCCCGATGGCTACGGCGTCGACGAGACCGTCCTCGAGCGAGCGCGCGAACTCGGCGGTGACCCGACGGTCACGAGCGATCCCGTCGATGCTGTCTCGGACGTCGACGTCATTTACACCGACGTCTGGATCAGCATGGGCCAGGAGGACGAACGAGACGTCCGAATGGACGCCTTCGAGGGCTTTCAGGTCTGTTCGAGTTTGCTCGAGCACGCCCCTGACGCCTCCGTTATGCACTGTCTACCCGCCCACCGCGGCGAAGAGATCACCGACAACGTCGTCGAGAGCGACCGATCGGTCGTCTTCGATCAGGCCGAAAATCGGCTGCACGCACAGAAGGCGTTGTTGAGTTGGCTACTCGAGTGACCGATTCGCCACGAGCGGCGGTTGTCGCCAGATGAATGTTGACTGGTGAACTCTCTCGAGGTACAAGGCAAGCCCTACTCGAGTAAATTCCGAGTTTCTCGAGGCGAGTTACTTTCGCAATTTGAGACACTGACAGAACATTATACGAACGGATCGGGACCGGGCAGTCGAGACCATGTGGTTCAAAGCACTGCTCGCCACGCTACTGATGATGATCGTGCCGGCGGCACTCCTTATCCTCGTCGTAGCGTGAGCGGTCTCGACTCGCTGAATCGACGCGAAAATAACGCACCGATCACCCGGACGGGTTCGTCGTGGACGCTGCCGTTTACTCCCCACGCCCCACGAACCCACGTCCTTTTTCCCCCTCGCCCCCCTCTCGAGCGATAATGAGTCTCAGCCTCTCCGCTGATCAACCGGCAGTACCCGCCAACGCCGACGATGGCGTCTGGCTCGAGTGTATCGAGTGTGGCGAAACGTTCGCCCCATTCGACGACATCCGTTACACCTGTGATGAGTGTGACGGCCTGCTCGAAGTTCGCTACGACGAGTTGCCG
The DNA here is from genome assembly GCF_900108095.1 of Natronorubrum sediminis. Taxonomy (NCBI): domain Archaea; kingdom Methanobacteriati; phylum Methanobacteriota; class Halobacteria; order Halobacteriales; family Natrialbaceae; genus Natronorubrum; species Natronorubrum sediminis. The sequence goes on along the minus strand of NZ_FNWL01000003.1, from coordinate 133,918 downwards.
ACGTTCGACGATTTCGAGGGACGAGGCGTCTGGCGCTACGCCGACGCGCTCCCATTCGACGAGGGAGTCTCGATCCAGGAAGGCGACACGCCGCTGTACGAAGTGCCACGGCTCGAAGACGACATCGGCGTCGAGGCGCTGCGAATCAAACACGAGGGGATGAACCCGACCGGTTCGTTCAAAGACCGCGGAATGACGGTCGGCGTTCGCGTCGCGAAGGAACTCGGCGTCGGTCGCCTCGCCTGCGCGTCGACGGGCAACACGAGCGCCGCACTCGCGGCCTACGGCTCTCGCGGGGGAATGGAGACGCTCGTGCTCCTCCCCGCCGGCAAGGTCGCCGCGGGGAAAATCGCTCAGGCCAGCCTGCACGGCGCTCGCATTCTCGAGGTCGACGACAACTTTGATACCTGCCTCGACTTCGTCCAGGAACTGGCCAGTCGAGGCGAGGCATACCTCTTGAACTCGCTGAACCCGTTCCGACTCGAGGGCCAGAAGACGATCGGACTCGAGATTCTCGAAGGGTTCCTCGCGGATTACGACACCGTTCCGGATCGAATCGTCCTGCCAGTCGGCAACGCTGGAAACACGTCCGCGCTGTACAAGGCCTTCCGCGAACTCGTCCAGGCGGGCGAACTCGCGGAAGCAGACGTGCCGAAGCTAACCGGCGTGCAAGCCGAGGGGGCAGCGCCGATGGTCGAAGCGATCGAAAACGGTGCGGACGAAGTCCGACGGTGGGACGACGTCGAAACGCGCGCGACCGCGATTCGGATTGGGAACCCGGTCAACGCGCCGAAAGCGCTACCAGGCATTCGCGAGACAGACGGAACGGCGGTCTCGGTTTCCGACGAAGAAATTACGGCCGCTCAACGTGACCTCGCCGGCGAGGGCATCGGTGTCGAGCCAGCCTCCGCCGCCTCCGTCGCCGGACTCCGGAAACTTCGAAACGCGGGTATCGTCGACGCCGACGAACGCGTCGCCTGTCTCACCACCGGTCACCTGCTCAAGGATCCGGACGCTGCAGCCGCTGCAGGCGGCGACCCCGAACCGGTTCCCGGCGATATCGACGGTGTGCTCGAGACGTTGAGCGACGACGCGTAAGCGACCAGACGGCACAATCCTCGAGCACGATTCTGTTCTGGAATCCACACTGTTAGTCGAATCGTCCAACAACGTCGTTCGACCAGCGAACGGAAGACTCGTTTGCGAGCGAACCTGCATCCGGCAAGTAGTATTCCCTTCAATTTCCAATATTTTAAATACTAACAAGTTAGTAATTCATCACGTACGACACAATAATGCAGATTGCCGATTCAACTGCCGTCTGCCCCGAGTGTGACGGTAGATTACGAACCAACGGAACAGAAACGGTTTGTGAAGATTGCGGACTCGTATCCGCGGAGGATACGATCGACCGGGGGCCGGAGTGGCGATCGTTCGACGACGAAGAAACCGACCGACGACGAACCGGAGCACCCCTGACGCGCTCGAGACACGACCGTGGGCTATCGACCGAAATCGGGTTCGGGACTGGATCGAATGCCAGCTACCGGGCTCGACTGACCGGCCGAAAGCGACGACAGATCGCTCGCCTTCGTCGAGAGCACAATCGCGCCCGAATTTCGACGAAAGCGAAACGCAACCAGGTCTACGGCTTTAGCGAAATTCGTCGGATCACCGCGTCGCTTTCGCTTCCCAAGAGTGCCAAAGAACAGGCCTGTACGCTCTTCAAATCAGCCCAATCGGAGGGACTCTTTCAGGGACGCTCTCTCGAGGGGTTCGCCGCTGCATCGATGTACGCGATCTGTCGAACGTGCTCACTGGCACGAACGGTCGACGAAGTCACGGCCGTTTCCCGCGCTGACAGCGACGAACTGCAGGTCGCCTACGACGCGTTGAATCGTGAACTGGGACTTCCAACCGGTCCGATCGAGCCGACCCAGTATTTGCCTCGGTACGCATCGAAACTCGACCTCGAGAGCGCCGTCGAACAGCGAGCCAACGCACACGCCTCCGCATTGCTCGAGGCGGAAGTCATGAGCGGGCGAAATCCAAGCGGTGTCGCCGCAGCCTGTCTGTACAAAGCTGCCGGCGAACGCGACGAGTGGCCGACCGTCACGCAAGCCCAGGCAGCCGACGTTGCCGACGTCGCGCCGGCAACGATCCGGTCGACAGTCACGCTCATCGACGACTTGTAACGCGCACTCGAGTATTCGATGATTTTCTGCGTACGAACCCACTTTCGAGTCCGAGCACTCGCCAGCCGTTAGGTCGTCCGGAGAGTGTTCGTACTCGGCTCGTAGACCTCGCCTTTCTGTTTGAGTTTCTCGATTTCGTGTTCTGCCTTCGAGTGGTCCATTCCAACCTCTTCGGCGCGCTCTAAGACGATATCAACCGGTGCGCCGTCGTCGTACTCCTCTTCGATGTCGCTGATAAGCTGTTTGAGATTCTTGATCCGATCGCGTTGGGACTTCGAGGTTCCGGCCTCGACGATGTCCGCGTCGAACTCGCCGGTTTCGGGATCGACACCGATGTCCTGAAGACACGAGCGAACGATCTCGATGACGCGATTCGCGTCCGATTCCTCGACCGTATCCGAGAGTCGAACGCGGGCGCTGGCCTCCGACAATCGGACGAGGGCCTCGAGTTTTCGTGCCGTCACCGGAATCGGTGCGTCTTCGTCGGTTCCCTTCGAACGGAGATCGACGTAGAAGTCTCGAATTGCCGCTCGAGCAGCCTCCGTCATGCGGGGGTGACAGTTTTGCTTGGAGTATGCGATGTACTTTCGCAGGAGTTCCGCGTCTATTTCGGGGTCGACTTGCTCCGTCATCTCCTCGATTTCCTCGGTCGAGACGTCCATCGACGTCATCTGCTCGCGCTGGGTGGTCAACTCGCCCGCGTAGTTGGTGGTGATGATGTGTTCAGCGAGATTTCGGTCTTTCTCTTCGTCCGGCTGGTCCGTGACGGTAAAGATCAGGTCGAATCGCGAGATGAGCGCCGGCTCGAGGTCGATCTGCTCACTGATGGGTTCGTAGTGATCGAACCGGCCGTACTTGGGGTTCGCCGCGCCGAGTAGCGAGCACCGCGACTTGAGCGTCGCGTTAATTCCGGCCTTGGAGACCGAGATTTTCTGTTGCTCTAAGGCCTCGTGCATAGCACTCCTGTCCTCACTGCGCATTTTATCGAGTTCGTCGACTGCTGCAATTCCCTGATCGGCGAGGACGAGCGCCCCGGCCTCGAGCGTCCACTGCTGGCCGTCACCGAAGTCGTCGCGTACGGCAGCCGCGGTCAGTCCTGCAGACGAGGAACCCTTCCCCGAGGTGTAGACCGCTCGAGGCGCGATGTTCTGGATGTAGCCCAGCATCTGCGATTTACCAGTACCTGGATCACCGATAAGGAGCATGTGCAGGTCACCACGGATCCGCGAGCCGTCGGGTAACTGCTTCGTGACGCCCGAGAACAACTGGAGGATCATCGCGAGTTTCTCCTGATCGTAGCCGTAGATCGAGGGCGCGATGGAGGCGATCATCTTCTCGTAGATTCCGTCGCTCGAGGAGAGGCGGACGATCTCTTCTTTGTCCTCATCGGTGATGTCCATGTCCTCGAACTGCTCTTCGTCGATGTCGACGGACATGCCTTCCATGTAGAAGTCGAAGACGGGCGATTTCTCCTGTTGGTCGCCCTGTTGCTCGAGTCTGAGGACGCCGGTGGCGGAGACGTGATCGCCGGGCGTGACTTCGCCGGTGATGTCGTCTTCGATGTGGACGTCGAGTGACTGTGGCGTCTCGCCGCCGCGCAGTCCCTCTGGGCTCTCTTGCATCCGAAGCTTCTGGGAGTCGATGAACTCCGATTGATCGAAGTTGACGCGGAAGGGACCCTGCCGTTCACAGCCCTGGCACTCGTGGGGTTCCTGAAAGTCGCCGCTGGATTGGGGAATTCTCGAGAGCGTGCCACAGAGTTGGCACTCGAAGGCGGCTTCCTCGATCTTCGGACGGACGTCCGTTGCCTTTCGGACGATACCGTGAACCTGTACGAGCGAGTTCATATCCCGCGCACGAATGTCACGGATTTCTGGGGTTTCGGTGTCGGGAAGGTTCTTGACCCGGACGTGTGCCTGGCCGAGGCTCACATCGATGGGGAGGTCGTACAGTCGAAGCGCTTCTTCGGCGTAGCGCTGAAGCTGTTCGGGCTGATTGAGAAAGTCGTCTGCGAGGTCGGGATCGTATCGGTAGAGATCCTGCCAGTCGACGTGAAGCGAGCGCTGTTCGTTCGGATACCGCTGGGCGAGTTGCTTGATCTGGTTGTCGTAGTAGTTGCGGAAGAACTGCTCGAATGCGTCGACGAGTTCCGAATTTCCCGCTTGCGCCATTAGACACTCCTAGGTTCGCCACCGGGTATAAATGGTGGTAAAGCAGAGCGAAACTGATCGTCGAACGCTACCAGAGAACGAATCGGAAATCCGAACCGTTCGTTCACCGATCGCCACCAGCAGGATGCTGGGGCGCACACGCCGTGTTCCTGTCCCCTGTTCCCCTCCAGTCACCATCGCCACAGTTCCAATCGGGACAGCACCCATATGTATGTATGCCCGATTTGTATTGGCTGAGACGGACAGTACGGATTACGTTCAAGTCTTCACTCATTCGGGCCATCTGTCTTCCCGAGGTCGCTCGAGTCGACGCCGAGCGTTGCGATCGATCGAATCGCTTCCTCGACGGTGATATCGACGTCGTAGACGTGTTCAGCGGGCATGTGCATAATGAATCCGTTCGTTGTTGGATTCGGGCCAAGCGGAACCATGATCGTGACGAGCGTCCCGTTGTCGACTCGGTCTTCGATCGCGTGCGGCGTATTTGCCGTAAGAAAACCGAGCATATACGCATCTTTGTGCGGGAACTCGACGATTTTTACGTCCTGAAACTGCTCCGTATCGTCGTCGATCAGCATATTACTCGCTCGACGGACGCTCTCGTAGACCGTACTCACGCCCGGAATCGTTTCCATCGTCGCGTCTAAGCGCTGTGAGATGTATCTGCCGGGGGTGTACTCGGCGATGATCCCGACCAGCAAAAAGAACCCAATCAGGGACAACAGTGTCACGAGTTCAACGACAACCGTCGGTGGGTCGTTCGGAAGGACATAGACGATTCCCTGGACGACCGGAGACAAGATGTTCAGGACGAAGTTGAGGACGACGACTAGCACCAAAATCGTGATCACGAGCGGAATCGTGATCGCGATGCCGTTGATCAACCACCGCTTGAGGAGCGTCTTTCCACGTCTGTGAAATGCTGTCATAAATGCAGAGTAACGGAGGGTACTTATGAAGATGGCCAGTTTTGGAGAATATAGTCGATTTTTTGATGGTATAGGCAGCCCCCGCAATACACCACCTCCTCGAGATGGACGACGTGATCGGACGTGTCCCAGCCTCAAAACTCGAGGCCATCCCCGACGACCAACACAGAGTCGGGACTCACAACGTTGTTCGCAACAGAAGTATGGGATCGCCCGGATTTGAACCGGGGTCACGGGCACCCAAGGCCCGAAGTATACCAAGCTAACCCACGATCCCGTACCTCCACCTTTCCGCCGCATTGCATAAAGGGTTTCGTTCCGAGCCGAACGGTTTTACCGATCGAGGTGGAATTAACAGGTCCCATGACTGGCCTCGAGATACTACTGTTGATCCTCGTTCTCGTAGGCGTCCTCGCGGCGGCGACGATCGTCCGTGCAATCGCCCCCTTCATCGTCAACGCGGTGGTCGGGTTGCTCGTCTTGTTCTTGACCAGTGCGGTGTTCGGGCTCCCCATCGCGGTGACGCCGCTCGTGCTCGTCATCGTCGCTCTCGGCGGCGTCGTCGGCGCGGGCGCCGTCATCCTGTTGGCACTGCTGGGCGTCGCGTTCGTCCCATAAGTATCGCGTCACACGATTTTTCGCGGGCCGCTCGAGTCCTCGCTTAGAGTTCCGTCTCGCGAAGTTCGAGCTCCGCGATCAGTTCGTAGGGGTGGGCGTCCTTTCGTATGCCGTCGACGAGCGAGAACGCTTCGCCGGGCTCTAAGAAGTGTTCGGTGATGACCCGGCCGAGTGGCGTGGGCTCGAAGCCATCGATGAACTCGTACTGGAGGAGTTTGCCGATAGCGTGTTTCGTCGGGACGTCGCCGAGCATGCGGTCGTTGAGTCCCTTCGCGGCCTTCCCGCCGACGGTGATGTTCGCGAGCGTCTCCTCGACGGCCGCCCCTTCGTCGTAGTGGGTCATCACCGACTCCATGTCGCCTTTCAGCAGTTTGAACGCGACTTCGTCTTCCGACATCTCCATCGAGTTGTGGTAGGCGGTGTCGGGTTCGACGAGGACGTACACTTTCCCCTCGTCGTGGTAATCGGGACGACCCGCGCGCCCGAGCATCTGGTGGAACTCCTGGACGGAGAGCCACTCGATACCCATCGCGAGCGAGTCGAAGACGACCTGCGAGGCCGGGAAGTCGACCCCGGCAGCAAGTGCAGCGGTCGTCACGACGGCCGCGAGGTCCTGCTCGCCGAACTGACGCTCGACTTGTTTCCGGCGCTTGTAGTCCAATCCGGCGTGGTAGGGCGCGGCGGAGTAATCCAGTTTCCGCGAGATTTCGTGACACCGTCTGCGGGAGTTCGTGAAGATGATCGTCTGCCCGCGATACCCCTTCGAGGACTCGGTGTCGAACTCGCGTCTAACGAGTTTGTTCTCGATGCGAACCTTCTCTTGGCCGTCGGCAAATGTGACGTGGCGCTCGATAGGAACGGGTCGTTCCTCAAATTCGATGAGCGTCGACTCGAGGGCACTCGCTAACTGTTCGGGGTTGCCGACAGTTGCGGAGAGGTAGACCCACTGTGCGCCGCCGTAATCGTCTCGGCGCTTCGCTCGTGTTTCACACGTATATTTGAGCCGTGAGATGAGGCCGTCGAGTCGGTGGCCGCGCTCTTCTTCTTTGAGGGTGTGAACCTCGTCGATGACGACGGTGCCGATGTCGCCCATGTCCTTGCCCGTTCGCAGGGCGTGATCGATCCCCTCGTAGGTGCCGACGATGACGTCGGCGTTCGGATCGAACTGGTTCCCGTTGTCCGAAATGCGACTCGCACCCACGCGAATCGAGACGTCGACGAGGTGGCCGTACTCGTCCTCGAAGTCCTCGTGTTTCTGGTTGGCCAGCGCGACGAGGGGGACGAGAAAGAGCATCTTCCCTTTTCCGTTGAGAACGCGGTTGAGGCCAGTCATCTCGCCGACGAGGGTCTTCCCGGTCGCGGTCGCCGAGACGACCATCTGGTCGTCACCATCGAACAGTCCGTTCTCAACCGCGAGACTCTGAACCGGCAGTAGCGTCTCGAATCGATCCTCGAGCAGCCCCTGTAAGTCCGGGTGCAAATCGAGTGAGTCCACGCGGACGGGGTCGACCTCGTCGGTCGTCGCCGAGATGGTATCAAACTTCGTCAAATCGGGATCGAGTTGCCCCTTCAGCAGGTTGATGATCCGATCTAACTCCTGAACCTCGAGCATGAGGTCCTCAAGTCGGTCTTTGGCGGCACCGCTGACCTCGCCGCCACCGGAGTAGCTGAGTTGGCGCTCGAGTTCCTGGCGAGCGCAGTCCGTACAGATCCAGTCGTTGTCGTCTTTGATCGCCGTCTCCGTCGTGATCGGCGAGTATCGCCCCGCAGACGCACAGTAACGGCAGGTCCGGACGGCCTTGACTTTGTCCTCGAGTTGGTAGCCGCCGAACATCTCGGTGAGGTCCTGGCGGCCCGAGGACGACGTCTGCTCTGAAATTCGGATTCGCTTCGCTCGGCGGGCGAGTTCGACGAACTCGTCGGGTTGGCGAGGCTCTTCGCTCGAGCCGTCTTTGAGCCGGAACTTCGCCGGACGGGGACCGGCCGAGGTTTCCGAGAGTCCGAGTTTCGCCCGGAACAATCGCTTTCCGTCACGCTGGACGACGATCAGGTAGTCGTTGCCGACCTCGTGACAGAAGATCGTCTCGACATCCTGGACCTGCTTCGACACGACAGCAGGTAGTAGCGTCGCGTACTTGAGCGATTCGGACTTCATACGACCATTGCCACCATGCATCAATAGGGGCCGTTCGAACAGGAGTGGACTGTCCGTTTCGGATTGACAGAGGATGTAATGGACGGAGTATAGACAAGCGGCCTATAGGAGTCCCAGAAGCGGTATGAGAGCAAACCAGCTGATGTAGCTCAAGGAAGCGAGCATGAGGCCGTCGATGCGTTGGGAGCCAGCCGTACCGTCCAATCGACGGTGGATCAGCCAACAGAGCGCGAGGGCGTGGCCGAGACTCAGTGAAATCACTGGCCCGTACGCGTGAGAAGCCACACCGCGTCCGTACCAGACGAGTCCGACCAGCGCAGCCAACAGCGCCGTTCCCATCGCAACAGCCCGGACGCCCGCGAGTCCGAAGCGAACGGCGATCGTCTGCTTTCCGGCCGCCCGGTCGGCCGCGTAATCGGGGACGCCGGCAAGCGTGATCGATGGCAGGACGGAGAGCAAGAAAGGAACACCGAGCAGCCACGGTTCCGGAACGTGCCACGATCCGCCAATGACGAGAAAACCGATCATCAACACGCCGATACTGTGCGTCCAGGCGACCGTCGCCTCACCCAGGGTTCGATACGACAGCTTCAGCGGCGGTGCCGTGTAGCCAAGTGCCAACGCTGTGAGGACGACCATCGCACTCGAGAGCGCGATCGGCGACCCCGCTGTCGTGAGGACCGTCGCGATTCCGAACAGCCCGCCGAGTCCGAGCGTGAGGGCGATTCCTTGCCGTATCTCCTCGAACGACACTCTGTTATCGACCAGCACCTGCGAGCCACCCGTAAACGGTCCGGCGAACGTATTCTCGCGATCCGTCTCGTAGTCGAAATACTCGTTCGTGAGCACGGTCGCTGCCTCAAGGAAGCACAGAAATCCGAGTCCGAGCCAGTAGGCTGGCGAACTGAAGACCGCACTCGAGTCCGCTGCGGCCAGTGCGCCGATCGTGTACGCGAGCCACGCCATCGGATAGAACTGCAGTCTGAGCGCGCCGAGCCACGTCGTCAGTCGCTGTCTCGCTCGAGTGGCCCTCGATTTCGGGCCCGTCGTCAGCGAGCGCCCCAACTCCTCGACGTCCGCGAGCCACTCGTTGCGCTCTTCGAGCGAGGAGTCCTCGATCGGACCGATCTCGGTCACCCGCGTCGTCTCGATACCCGCGTACCCGAGGGTTGCGCGCTTGAGCGCGTTCGTCCCGGGCTGGCGGTAGACCCAACGATAGACCCACGGCGGCATGTCCATCGTGACGATCAACTCGGCGGTTTTGTCGTCCAGCAGTTCCACGTGACCCGCGCCCTCGCCCTCCTCGTACTCCGCGAACGCGAAGCCGGGTTCGAAGACGCGGTCGAAAAAGCCCTTAAGCTGCGCGGGCATCGTACCCCACCAGTTCGGGTAGACGAAGACGAGGTGATCCGCCCACTCGATGTCTCGCTGGGCTGTCACCAGGTCGTCCTCGAGTGGCTGGTCGCTCGGACACTCGGTGTGGACGTCGGGGTCGAACTCGAGGTCGCTGACGGCGAGCGAGCGAACGTTCACGCCCGCCTGGACGCAGCCCTCGCGATACGTCTCGGCCAGTGCACCGCCAAAACTTTCGTTTCGAGGATGTCCCAGAATAACGAGAACGTTCACGTCGTCTCGTTCGTCACTGGCCCGAGAAATAACGTTGTCCTCTTCGAACAGTTGCCCCACGCGAAACGACCGACCTGCAGGCAACGTCCCAACTCGCTGCTCGGTCGTTACTCGAGCAACTCGATCTCGTCGTCACCGTTGGGAACGGCACAGAGGAACGCACCCGGGTCGTCGCCCTCGTTACGGTACCAGTGGACCGTTCCCGCGGGAATCAAGAGCGAGTCGCCCGCTTCGACCGTGTACTCCTCGTCTCCGACCCCGACCGTGTACTCGCCCTCGAGAACGTACTGCTCGTGTTCGACATCGTTCGTGTGCTCGGGTACCTCCGCGCCCGCCTCGAGGACGAATCGACGGATCGCGAAGTTCGGTGCGCCGTGTTCGTCGGCGATCAAGACACCCTTCTCGAGGCCGTCCGCTGCGTCGACGGCTGCGTAGTCGATTTCGTCGCCGCGCCGAACCAACGGCTCGGCACCTGCTCTGTCCTCGGTGTTTGCGGTCGCGTCGGTCATACCGGGACGTACGCGCTGGTGGTACTAAACGTTCATCGAGTCGAGAACCGGGTAATCGAATCGCGAGCGACGGCGCCGTCGCTCAGGGGTGTAAAATACAGTTCTGAAGTGCCGATACCTCCGCGAATTCGCCTTACAGGCGCTCGACGTTCGTCGCGCGTGGGCCTTTTGGGGCCTGCTCGATTTCGAACTCGAGCTCCTGTCCTTCCTCAAGGTCCGGGCCGCCGATGTCTTCCATGTGGAAGAACACGTCGTCGTCCGCGTCCTCAGTTTCGATGAATCCGTAGCCGCCAGTGTCGTTGAAGAAATCAACGGTTCCTTTCGCCATTGCCTGTGAAGAGAGGCGGGCAATACTGATAAACCCATCGGATCTGCCAATATCATCCATAACGGCACGTACGACACACGTCCCTCGAAAATTCGCTACGCCAGTGCTACGTCTCGTTGCGGCCCTCGAGTCGGTGCACCGAAATCGCGACGAAGTACACGAGCATGAAGAGGACGAACCCACCGACGAACCCGACGAGTTCGACGGCGCCCAGAGAGACCGGCGAAATCACCACGAGCACGGCTAACGCGACGACGAAGATCGCGATGATGAAGAATCCGATAGCGTAGTAAAATCCCGTATCGGACTCGAGGAACTTCCGCATACGTCGACAATTTACTGCGAAGCGCAAAACCCTACCGGGTTCATACCTCGAAAGCCTTGGAGGGTTGCGCTCGCGTAGTCACCGTCAGCGTCGAACGCGCTGTGTCACCGACTCGCTGAGTGATGGTCGTTAGTGAAGCAAACTCCGAACCGTCGCGTCGTAGGAGTCGGGGACATCGTCGGCGATCACGTCGGGGTCGGTTTCGCCGTTGACGGTGACGAGATACGCGCGACCGTGCTCGTCGCCGTAGACGCCCTGAAAGTCGTAGACGAAGCCGTAGATGTCGAGGTCGGCGGGAACGACGTCGTCGTCCGCGGCTCGTAAGAACTGCGTCTGATACTCGACGTTGTACTCGACGAGTTGATTGATGATCTGACTCTCGTCCGCATCGGTGTCGATCAGGCCGCTCTCGAGGGCCTCCTCGACGACCGGAACGAGTAGCTCGACCCACTTGGAGACGCCCGCCGGGCCGGGAAGGTCACCCCCCGTCGCAGCGTTGTAGGCTGCGGTGACCGCCCCACAGCCCGTGTGACCGACGACGGCGACGGCGTCCGTGCCGGTGTGGTGGATCGGGTACAGGAGGCCGCCGTCGACGATCCGCTCGCCGGCGTCGTCGTCCCAGACCTGATTGCCGATGTTGCTCGGGGTGAAGACCGTTCCCGGCCCGTCCGTCCCCCACATCCGTTCCTGTGGAACCCGCGAGTCGGAACAACAAATCGTGACGACGTCCGGCTCTTGCCCGGTTTGTACCGTCCCGAAGTACTCCTCGGGAAGTCCCGTGACGTGGCGCTCATTTCCAGCGAGCAACTCCTCGAGTACGTCGTGTTCCGCGTCCATACGGTGCTAGTGACGGATCCCCAGCAAAACGGTTTCTGTTCGGTCCGAATTTGCGACGGCCACGAGACGCGACGGGGCGTCGACCCGTCCGACCAGTTGGTGGCCACGAGGCGCACCTGGGCGTCGAACTGGCCAGACGGTTGGTGAGAGAGGGAAGAATTGATCGAGCAGCCTGCATCGACGGTCGGAAATTACCGTCACTAACTGGTTCCGGGACCCAAATAGTCACTTACTAGCCCGCCTTTCACCGGCGTATGGCAGAAACCAGACAGTGGCAGCTCGCGAGTCGTCCCGTCGGAGAGCCGACGCACGAAAACTTCGAACTCGTCACCGTCGACCGACCCGAACCCGACGCGAACGAAGTGCTCGTGCGGACGCTCTACCAGTCCGTCGACCCCTATATGCGCGGTCGGATGCGCGATGCGGAGTCCTACGCCGAGCCGTGGGATGTCGGCGACCCCATGAAGGCGAACGTCGTCGGCGAAGTCCTCGAGTCGAACGCTAGCGCCTTCGAGGAAGGCGACGTGGTCACGGGGGACCTCTACTGGGCCGAACACGCCGTTGCGAGCGCGGACGAACTCCAGCCGGTGAATCCGGACCACGGACCGATTTCGACGGCCCTCGGCGTCCTCGGCATGCCCGGCGTCACGGCGTACTGGGGGCTCAACGACGTCTGTGATCCGATCCCCGGCGACACCGTCGTCGTCTCCGCCGCGGCGGGTGCCGTCGGCTCCGTCGTCGGCCAACTCGCCAAACTCTCGGGCGCACGCGTCGTCGGCACGGCCGGCAGCGAGGCGAAAGTCGACTGGCTCACAGAGGATCTCGGCTTCGACGCGGCGATCAACTACAAGGAAACCAACGATCTCTCCGGTGCGATCGACGAGGCCTGTCCGAACGGCGTCGACGTCTACTTCGACAACGTTGGCGGCCCGATTACGGACGCCGTCTGGCCTCGACTGAATCTCGACGCTCGCGTTGCCGTCTGCGGGCAGATCGCCCTCTACAACGAGACGTCGGTGCCGACCGGCCCGCGAAAGCTCACGAAACTCATCGAAACGCGAGCGACGGTCGAGGGACTGCTCGTCAGCGACTATCAGCCCCGTTGGGGCGAAGCGCTCGGGCGACTCTCGACGTTCATCCAGAACGACGACGTGCGCTACCGCGAGAACGTCGTCGAGGGCTTCGAGAACGCTCCGGACGCGTTCCTCGGCCTGTTCGAGGGTGAGAATATCGGGAAGCAAGTGGTGCAGGTAGCCGAGTACGAGCGATAACGCGGACAACGGCGGCCCGGATTCGCCGGTTCGAATTTATCGGTTCGTCAGTTGGTTAATCCGTCAGTCTGTCAGACAGTCAGTCCATCAATCCGTCAGTCCGTCAGTCCGTATCCGATTTTGAACAGGTAGACGTCGAGCGCGATGACGACGGCGGTGAGGGTGCTCAACACGGCGAGCGACGCGTACGGCGCGAACTCCGCGTAGGCGGCCGGCGCGACGGAGTGCATGTCCGAGTGCCCAATCAGTCCGTATCGAACGCTATCGACCATGTACACCATCGGATTCAACAGCGAGAGGTACACCTGCCAGGCGTAATCGAACATCTCGAGTGAGTAGAAGACCGCACCGAAGAACACGAGCGGGCGCAAGATGAACTGGTTCATCACCGTCAGATCGTCGAAATCGCGTGCCACGAGGCCGCCGATGATTCCGAATCCGGCGAAGAGGGCGGCGATGACCATCATCGTGACCACGAGAAAGAGCCCGTGTTCGATCGAGATGGGGACGAACACCCGGCCGATGACGGCGACGATGACGCCGACGATCAGGCCGCGAACGGCGCTCGCGCCGACGTAGGCGACGACCATCTCGGCGTAGGAAAGCGGCGAGGTGAGCGTCTCGTGGATGTACTCGTTCCACCGACCGTGGAAGATGGAGAACGAGGCGTTCTCGAACGAGTTCGAGATCGTTCCCAACACGACGAGTCCGGGGACGAGAAAGAGGATGTAGCCGATTCCATCGACCGGTTCCTCGATTCGACCGCCCAGAATGAGCCCGAAGACGGCGAAGTAGAGCACGTTCGTGATCGCCGGCGGCATGAACGTGTTCTTCGGGCGACGGATGAACCGCAACAGTTCTCGCTTGAAGAGCGCGCGAAAGCCGACGGAAAACATCAGACGACACCTCCTTGCTCTGGCTCGCTCGGTTCTGCGGTTTCATCCCCTGTGTCCGCTTCCATCGCTTCGGTTTCGTCGTTTTCGTTGTCCACATCGTCTACGGCGTCTTCGGCGTCCGACGCCGACGAGCGCGTGACGGTCCGATCCTCGCTTCGGGTCAGGTCGACGAAAATCTCCTCGAGCGACGTTCGCGAGATCTCGAGATCGGCGATTTCGTACCCTCGCGCCTCGAGATCGTTCAAGAGTCGCGGCGCGCTCGAACCGCCGTCGTCGACGCGAACGTCGAGACCGTCACCGGCTGGGGAGGGCTCGACGCCGTGTGCGTAGGCCGCGAGTTCGGACTCGAGATCGGCCGCCGCGGACGAGGTGATAGAGGACTCGAGACGAACCGAGATCGTATCCGTTCCGCGCGTTTTCAGGTCGTCCGGCGTCGCGACGGTTACCTTCCGGCCCTCGTTCATGATCGCGACGCGGTCACAGAGGCGTTCGGCTTCCTCGATGTAGTGGGTCGTCAAGAGGATGGTCGTTCCCTCTTCGTTGAGTTCGGTGACGAGATCCCAGAGGTCGTGGCGCAACTGGACGTCGACACCGGCCGTCGGTTCGTCCAGGATCAGGAGGTCGGGATCGGTGACGAGCGCGCGAGCGAGCAGCAGGCGGCGTTTCATCCCGCCCGAAAGCCAGTCGAAGCGCTCGTTTCGCTTGTCGTAGATCCCCACGCGTTTGAGCACCTCGTCGGCTCGCTCGGCGGCCTCCTCCTCGGGAATCCCGTGGTAGCCGGCTTTGTGCTGGAGGACCTCCTTGATGGGGAAGAATCGGTCGACGTTGAACTCCTGGGGAGCCACTCCGATCGCGTCTCGAGCCTGCTGGTACTCGGTTTCGACGTCGTAGCCGAAGACGCGCGCCTCGCCGCCGGTCTTTCGAACCAACCCGACCAGCGTGTTGATGAACGTCGTCTTCCCGGCGCCGTTCGGTCCGAGCAGCCCGAAGAATTCCCCCTCCTCGACGGTCAACGACAGTTCCTGTAGAGCCCGCAGATCGCCGTATTCCTTCACGAGATCGGCGGTCTCGATTGCCGGTGGCATCGGCGCAGTATCAGCCCCGGCCGCGGTTAAGAATGTTGAAAGCGGTACTCACGCTTGAAAACGGTACCCACGCCCGACTGTGAGCGGGAATCTACCGTGAAGGGTCGATTTGCTGTCGTTGTGTCGTATCTGATTCAGGTCACTCGAGCCAGCAGACGGGACGAACGTCACCGTAACGAGTCAGTCTGCCATCCACGGCTGGCCCGCCGGGTTGACCGAACCGCTCTTCTGGACGATATCGAAGGCCGTCATCACGTCAGACCTCGAGATGAGACCGACGAGGTCGCCGTTTTCGACGACGAGTAGGCGGCCGATGTTGTCCTCGCGCATCTGGTCGATCGCCGTCATCGCGTCGGAGTCGGGAGAAATCGTCTTGAGATCGCTCGTCATCACTTCCTCGACCGTGTAGGCGTCGCGTTCGACCGGTTTGATCTCGCGGGCGTCCGACAGCGTAACGAGACCCACGAGTCGGCCGGAGTCGAACCCGTTCGTGTCGATGACCGGATAGCCCGTGTGACGTTCGGTGAACATTCGCTGGATCAACGTCGCCACCGACGTCTGCGGTTCGACCGTGTGCAGGTCCCGAACTGGCGTCATGATGTCGCCAACGGTCACGTCCTGGAAGGCAGCCTTCATCGTCACCTGTTGGGCTTCACTCGAGGCGGCGATGTAGACGAAGAAGGCGACGCCGATGAGGATGATGTTGAATTGGAGCAGTCCGAACAGCCCCATGAAAATCGCGAACATCTTCCCGATGGACGCCGCCTGCTGGGTCGCCTTCGCGTAGGGTTGGCTGCGAGCGAGTAACGCCCGGAGGATGCGACCGCCGTCCATCGGAAACGCCGGGATCATGTTGAAAATGGCTAACGCGACGTTCAACACGGCCAGATAGCCGAGAACGAATCGCGTGCTGTCGAACGTTTCCGGCGTGAGGATAAAGAGAACGTAGGAACCGATGCCGACAAGCACGGAGACGATCGGTCCGGCGATGGCGATGGTGAACTCCTTTCGCCAGTCTTCTGGCATCTCCGAGAGCGCGGCGATGCCACCGAACAGCCAGAGCGTAATCGAGTCGATCGGAAAACCGTACCGTTGGGCCGTCAGCGAGTGGCCGAGTTCGTGTAAGACGACGCCGGCGAACAGGCCGATCGCCGCAGCGAGGCCGACGACGTACGGCAGCCACCACTCGGCGGTCAAGGCATCGCTGTCGATACCAGCACCCATGCTCAAGTTGAGAAGTTCAACCACTGGGTCGATCTGGGCACCGATGAGGTAGGCGAACAGCGGCAACACCAGTAAGAACGTCAGATCCAACCTGATCGGGATCCCGAACAGCGAGCCGATCCGGAAGCTCTTCATCATGCCCCATGGTACCTCCGGAAAGGCCTTAAACGCGCCGCCAGAACGCCGTTTGCTGTGAGTAGTTACGCAGGCTGGTCGACCGAAGACGTACTCGAGGGGAGAACGTCAGTACGAGACCGCCCGACATACCCAGAGCGTGGTTCGAAGCCTTTATCCGCACGGTAGGCCTGCGTTTTCGTAAGTAATCACAACCATGTCCGACAAACCCGCCTCAATGTATCGGGAAATCAGTAAGCCGGCGTACACCCGCCGGGAGTACATTACTGGGATCCCTGGTTCGAAGATCGCACAGCACAAGATGGGCGACGTCCGTGCCGACCCGGAAGAATATCCGGTCCAGATCAGCCTCGTCACCGAGGAAGAAGTCCAGATTCGCCACGGCAGCCTCGAGGCCTCGCGTCTCTCGGCTAACCGTCACATGCTGAAAAACGCCGGAGAGCACAACTACAAGATGATTCTCCGAAAGTTCCCCCACCACGTCATCCGTGAGAACAAGCAGGCGACGGGTGCGGGTGCAGACCGTGTTTCCGACGGGATGCGCCAGTCCTTCGGGAAGATCGTCGGCACCGCAGCACGAATCGACGCCGGCGAACGTATCTTCACGATCTGGTGTGACGTCGACGACGCCGAGTTCGCCAAGGACGCGCTCCGACGCGCCTACAACAAGATCTCGCCGCCGTGTCGCGTCGTCGTCGAGAAGGGCGAAGAGCAACTCATCGCGTAATATCGCGCAACCGACACGATTTGTACACTGTTCGCACACTCGTCGTGCGATCAGGTATCTTTCGACGCTCAGTGACGACCGTCTGCGCTGATCGTCTGTCTACCTATCGAATTCTATACCGGTTGGTCCCTCGGGACGAAAGCGGCTATCGAGGACGGCGTCGCCACGCGCCAGCGACGAACACGGGAACGAGGACGCCGATAAAGGAGAAGGCGAGAACCATCGTGAGGACGTTCGGGTCCGAAAAGCTCGTCGTCGCGATGAACAACGCGAGTGCCGCATTTCGAGCGGCGGTCGTCGTCGCCAGCACTTCACGTGTATCGCGAGTCGGTCCGCCGAGGACGTACCCGGCCAGGAGTGCGACGACGACGATCAGACTCGAGGCCAATAGCGTCCCGGTGCCGACGAGACTGAGCATGTCGTCGATGTAGACGACCACCAACAAGACGAGCAAGAAAGCGAACGAATAATCAGAAAGTCGCTGAGTCGGTGGATACAGGCGGCCGGAAACGGATTCGTACCGGATGTCGATGGCGAGTCCGACGACCAGCGGAACGAGTTGGACGGCGATAACTAACTGAGCGATCCCGACGGGGTCGGCTGCGGCGTCGCCGGGGATGAGCAGCGCGGCCGTTATCGGAACCGAGACGACGGAGAGTATTCCTAACACGGCCATGAGCCCGCTTGCAAACGCGATATCACTCTCGGAGATCTCCGCGATCTTCGGCCCGAAGGGAGCGCCCGGTGCCATGGCTATTAGCAGGATACCGATCGCATGTCCCGTACTCATCGGGATGATCCAAACGATAGCGTACGCAGCCAGTGGGACGAGGGCGAGATTTACCAACAGCGACTTCGCCAGAAGCCGTCGCTTCCTGAGCGCGTTCACTAACTGAGCGGGCGCGAGTTCGAACCCCATCGCGAGCATCGTCGACAGAACGAAAACGGTCGTCGCGACATCCACAATCGCATCGACGGGGACCGCTACCATTCGTCTCCCACGATAGTCGAATGTATGTAAACGATCAGTATATGTCATTCGTTACTCGACGGCGACACTGTACTCCTCACCACCTTCGAGGTACCTTCGAGGCTCCTTCGAGGCACCTTTTTACCCGTCTCCACCCCACACTCGAGTATGATCGATCTCGCGGTCGCCAACGATCAGGAGACATTCCAACGGATGCGCGAGCCGTTGGCCGAACGGGGAATACAAGTTCACCACGTGCCCGCGAGTGAACGCGTCGTTTCGCTGGGAGAGAACGCGCCGTGGTCGGGCGAGGAGTACGACGTCGGCTTCGTCTACCCCGGTCGACTGATGGAAGGGGGAGTCGCAGACGCCTTGCTCGAGGTGCCGTGGCTCAACGATCACGAAACGGTCCTCACCTCGCGGAACAAAGCCGAGGTGCTCGCGCGCCTCGAGCGAGCCGATCTGCCGGTGCCGAAGTCGGTCTACGTCTCGAACGAGGTCGGAGCGGAGGAACTAACCGACGCGTTCGAACGGTTCGAGCCACCGGTCGTCGTCAAACCGAACTCGACGACGCGAGGCGTCGGCGTCGCGAAAGCTCACGACCTCGATTCGTTTCTTGGCATCTGTGATTACCTCTCGCTGGTCCACGATTACCGCGCGACGGGTGATCGGTCCTTCCTCGTTCAGGAGTACCTCCCCGACGCGACCGACTATCGGGTGATGGTCCTCGAGGGCGAGTACGTGGGTGCCGTCGAACGGCGACTCCCTGAGGACGCCGTTTCGGAGGGCCAGTGGAAGCACAACGTCCACCGCGGTGCAGTGGCTACCGGCGTCGACCTGCCCCACGTCTGGCGAGACCTCGCCGAATCCGTCGCGAGGGAACTCGAGATTCCCTTCCTCGGGGTCGATTTGCTCGAGACGGGCGAGAAACTGGTGGTCAACGAGACGAACGCGCGGCCGACGATCGACGAGGAGACGAAGTACGAACCGGACTTCTACGATCGACTCGCAGCGGCGATTCGAAACGCTGCCGATCGGAACTGAACGAGAACGATCGAACCGGAGGCGGCGACTGTGCTGTGAGACGAAGTGTGCGTGAGCGAACGAGTCGACAAAAACGGCGACACGCGACCGCGAGCGTCGTTATTCGAGACTGATTCCGGACGACTGTTCTGCGAGATCGAAGACGACCTCGAGGACGCCGTTGTTGTAGGTCGCGGCGGCGGAGTGTTCGTTGACGCGCTGTGGGAGCGAGACGCGTTCGTCGTACTCACGGTGGTCGCTCGAGGCGGAGATGGTCAGTGACTTGCCATCACACTCGAGGTCGATGTTGTGTTTCTCGACGCCGGGAAGGTCTGCGATGACGCGGATCTCCTCGTCGGTTTCGTGGATGTCGACGTGCGTGTCCATGCCGAAGCCGTTGTCGACGTCACCCGAGGAGGCGAAATCGACGTTCCCATCTGCACCGTTCATCATCTCGTTCATCATCCGCTCGATCTCGCGAAACAGATCATCGAAGGGTTCGTCGCGGTCGTCTCGGCGCATACGAGGAGATAGTAGACCGCGAGGCAAAAACTTTCTGTCGTCACTAGTTGTTCGGGGTGAACGAAATCACCGACCGTAACGGCGGCGAAACTCTCGAGTAGAGATCGGAAAGCCGTCGATTACAGCCCGACACCCATCGTTTCGTTGGTCAACTCGATGCTCTCTTCGGCGTCGGCTTCGCCAAGGACCGCACGGATCGCGTCGACGTTCTCGGGGACGACGTCGCTCTCCTGGTGGATCCCTTGGAAGAGGTAGAGGTCGCGCCCGACGGTCGAGATGGATTCCTCCCAGATGCAGTTCTCCCAGATGTCGGCGCGCGGGCGACCGACGTCCATCGCGTACTCCTTGAGTTTCCCGCTGCCGTCGATGGCCATCGTCTCGGGGATCAAGAACAGACGCGACTCCTCGGCCAGCAGTTCGCGAACGTCTGCAGCGTCGACCTCGGCCTCGAGGGTGACGTTGAGGCTGTGCATGTGCATCAGCGTCGCGGGGACTTTCATCCCGAGCGTGTCGATGTCGAGGTCATCGAAGATGGTCTCCACGTCGGGACCGTGATGGGAGGGGATCGTCACCGGATTCGGCAGAATGTCGTTGATCGGGCCGCGATCGGTCTGTCCGGGATCGCCACCGCGGCGGACGAGCGTCGCCCGGACCTTCTCGACACCGTAGGCTTCGCGAAGGGGCGCGATCACACGGGAGAGGCCGGTCGTGTTACAAGAGACGACGCGGACGTGGTCGGCACCGACGGCGTCCGCGAAGTTCGATCGTGCGTTGAAACTCGTGTCGACGAGGTCGGCGTCCTCGCCACCCTGGTAGAGTGCGGGCGTGTCGTACTCCTCGTAGAGGGCCTTGTTCTCGGCACCGATTCCGGAGGGCGTAGCGTCGACGACGATATCGGCTGCGTCGACGAGGTCCTCGACGGGGCCCGCGATCTCGAGTCCGGCTTCGGCGAACTGGTCGGCGCGTTCTTCGATGGCTGCGTAGAGGTCGAAGTCCTTCTCGAGTGCCGTCTCGGCCTCGAAGTTGGGTCGCGTCTTGGCAACGCCGAGAACGTCCATGTCTGGTTGTGCTCGAACGGCGTCCGCGACGCGTTTGCCGATCGTGCCGTAGCCGTTGATGGCGACCTGAATCATATGCCCGAAACTGCACTACCGAACGGGATAACCGTTTCGAGGCTTCGCGATCGATTGTTACTCAGAAGAGAGTTTTACGTCGGCTATCGTGAGTATTTCGGGACGTACCGTCGTCGATGAAAACCAGTGATCGTCCGCTCGTTCGTGTGTGACTTTTTAGGAAAAGCCGCCGGAAACCATCGGCATGGTCACACTCGACTACGACGTGACGCGCCGAGATGGCGTCACGTTCGTGACGGCGCTCGTTCGAAACACGCAGACGACGCCCCAGACGGTCCGTCTCGAGAGTCGACTCGAGGGACCGGTCTGGCCGCCACGACGCGACGGCATCACCACACCCGAGTGGGACGGGAAGACGTGGAACGGAACGATCAAACCGGGACGCACTCGAGGAATCGGATTCGCAAGTCCAGCCCAGCCGACGGAGCCACCACTCGAACGCTGCGACGAACGTCGGTGTCGACGTTCCGGCAACGAAAGTGCGACACCAGCGGAAACGCTCGCCACACTCGAGGGGTGGGCGCCACCGACCGACGTGTTGCCACCGGCGCCATGATCGTCGCCGTCACCGGCGGGAAAGGTGGCGTCGGCAAATCGACCGTCTCGTTGAACCTCGCTCGAGAACTCGACGCCGTCGTCGTCGACGCCGACCTCTCGACGGCGGACCTCCCTCGCGGGCACGGCCCCGACCTCCACGACGTGCTCGCGGGGCGGGCAACCCCGCTCGAGGCCGTCGACTCGTTTGGCTCGGTTCGCGTCCTGCCCTGTGGGCGAACGCTCGCCGGTGCTCGCGCGGCGAACCTCGCTGCGCTCGAGGACGTATTCGGGCGACTCGAGCGATCATGTGGCCGCGTCGTCGTCGATTGCCCGGCGGGGCTGGCACGCGACGTCGGAACCCAGTTACACAGTGTACACGCCGCGGTCCTCGTCACGACGCCGACCGAATCCGCACTCGTCGATGCGCTCAGAACGCGAGCACTCGCGCGCGACCTCGAGACCCCAATTGCGGCGGTCGTTCTCAATCGCGTCAGAACGCCAGACGACGAACTCGCGACTCGAGTCGAACGAAGGTTCGGGGCGAAAACGACGGTAATCGAGGAACGAGCGGCGATCGACGAGGCGATGGCCCAGTGGCGACCAGTACGTGACTGGCACCCTACCAGTGAGGGAACCGCCGGCTTCGAATCGCTCGCGCGAGCGATCGAACGCTGTGAAAAGCGCCTCTCGGGTCGCGTCGGCGTCCTGTAAACAGCCGTCTCGCGTATCGGTTCGGCCTCTCTGGCGAGTACGTCTTTGGCACATTACTGATCCGGAGTCTCCGCGTCCCGAGTGGTCGTCGACGCTGACGTCGATTCGTGGAGATTCGCGCGAGCGTCCGTTCCCTCGAGGTCGATCGGCGCAGAACTCACTCGTTCGTGCCGACACTTCCGAATCGTGAGTTCGCGTCCGCTCGCCGACTCGCGGACCGATGGTGCCGACTCGACGGCGACGACTGCGTCGGCCGCGTGAATCGTCGCGGTTCTGTGCTCGGGACTGACAGCGCCCTCGAGACAGTGCAACAACGCGATACTCTCGGTTTCGACCAGTCGATCCTTCAGATCGTTCAAGAACGAGACGTACGCTTCTCGATCGTGGCGTTCCAGTGGGCCCATCACGTCGACGACGAGGGTCGCACCCGTTGGTAACTTCTCGATGAAGGCCGTCGCATCCTCGAGTCGGTCGTCGCCAGTGACGCGGCGGATCGTTGGGGTTCCAGTGTCGACGGTGGTCGTCTCGAGGGCCCGCCGGACGTTGTCGGCCGATCGGTCGGTCGTCAGATACAGCGTTCCGCGAGGAGCCGTGGCCTCGTAGACCAGGTGTTCGGACTGGCTGGCAGGCTCGGCCGTCACCGCGAGGACGGACCCCGGAGCGAGGCCACCGCCGAGATGGCGGTCGAGTGGCACAATCCCCGTCGACAATCGGTCGTCGTCGTACGCAACCGCCGTTTGATCGGTCACGTGTCGCGTCCGCAGCGTTTCGACGACGTCCGCGTAGGCACTCGTCGTCGCCTCGTCCGTCAGCGGCGACTTCGCCTCCGGAACCACACCGAGGACCGGTACGTCGACCCACGACTCGATCGCCGGTGGAACGCTCGAGCACCTGTTCACCACGACGCCGAGGACGCGCACGCCGAGTCGACGAGCCATCGCGACCGTCGTTTTGGCAGCCTTCAGACTTCGATCCCCGTCAGTCGTGACGACGACGACGCCGTCGGCAGCCGAGAGCGGTTCCACCACGTCCGGCCCCGCACCGGACGGACAGTCCACGAGTAGCTGACCGGTTTCGCTCTCGAGACTCCCCAGTACGGACTCGAGGTCGAGTGAGTCGGTGGGGGCCGGAGCCGGAACGATGCCGGCGCTCGTGGTTCGCGGACTCACCTGCGCGATCGATCGAAGATCGACGCCGTCAGCGTCACCTGTTCGGTCGCTACTTCCAGTGTCAGTCGAGATCATTGCGAGTGTCGGTTCGCGGTCGACACCGCCTGCAACGTGTACGTTCGGGAGCTGTCTGTCAGCGTCGATCGCGATAGCTGGCGTGCCTTCTCGAGCGAACGCCTCCGTGAGTCCGAGTGTCGTTACTGTCTTTCCACATCCACCTTTCGCACCGGCGATGGCGATCATAGGGTGTCTGGTGCGGCTTCCTTTTTGAACCCGCGGCCGTTGGAACTGACAGCGAGACGGCGTTAGCGACGATGATCAAAACACCAGCACGGACTCGAGAACCGAGACGGAGAGGCCGTAGATGATCATCGACGCGATGAGCGCCCGGCCGACGTGATAGCCAAAGAGCGCGCGGTCCATCCCGTATCGGAGCGCGATCGAAAGCGGGAGGAGGATCACGCAGAGCGCGATCAGGTAGACACCGACGACGATCGCGAGCGATTCGGCGGGGAACGCAGCGGCGTCGAGATCCGTCGTGTCCATCACGTTCTCGTCGGCAATCATCTCGGCCATCGCGACCGTTGCGCCGGCGACGAGCGGCCCGAAGTACGCCGCCGTGTTGTCGAGGGTCTCCGTCACCTGTTTGAGGCTCCGTTTGGTCTTGGCTTCGACCTCGTCGAGTTCCTCGAGATGGTCAGCCATCGAAACGATGGCTCTTCCCGCCGGTTTACCTTCCTCGGCGGCGATTGCGAGCAACGCAGCAGTCCCGTGGGCTCGAGGGCTCGGTACGGCTTTCAGCGCGCCGTATTCGCCGAGGAAAGCCGCTTCGACGCTTGCGTGGAGGCGACGCTGAACCCCGGCCGCGTGTTCGAAGACCGCGCCAGTTTCGGCTGGGACCCGCTCGGCGGCGAGTTCGATGGCTGACTCGACGGACTCGCCCTCGGCGACCTGTCGACCGACGATGTAGAGGGCGTCGGTGAGGTGTGCTTCGACGGCCCGGACGTCGTTTCGAACCGCGAGAATGGGCGTGAATATCGCGAAGAGAGCCGTCCCCAGACCGAGGCCGACACCGATGACCGGTGCCAGATGGGGCGGTCCGAACGAAGCCGTGATCGCATAGCCAACTCCCGTTGCGAGTACGCCCCATAAGCCGCGAATCCAGAGCCGGTCGGGAACGTCGGGATGGTCGTGGCTGACGTTCGGTGGCGGAAAGGCGACCGGGCGACGGGTGAGCAACCAGAGGCTCGCAGCGACGAGACACGCCGGGAGAACGACGTTGTACAACAGGACGAAGATCCAGATGTTGACCGGAATGCCGACCATCGGAACGGCAGGCACGAGCGCGATCAGTGCGAGTGGAACCATGATGCCGAACGCGAACAGTGCCGTCGTCGGCCCGCGAATCGCTGCCGTGAAGTCCGCCATCTGATTTCGCGTGCCGGTCAGGACGGCCGACAGTGCCCGGTCGAGCGTCCGAATTCGTTCCCCATCAGGAGCGTCCTGGGCCGTCGCGAGCAGGTGTGCAGAGCGTCGCAATGCGGGAAACCACGTCGCCCACTCCTCGGCGAACGAGAGGAGCCCGGTCTGTGCGGTCCCCATCGATCGGTCGATGTGGCCGTTGAGACTTGCCGCGAGCGGACCGCGGCCAGTATCGGCCGCGAACCGAACGGCGCTCTCGAGGGCCGGCTGGACTTGCATGCGTAACACGGCGCGACCGACGAGATTCGGCGTGTCGCCGAGAGCCTCCGTTCGGCGAAACGCCGCCTGCAGGTGTGGCAGCGAGTGAATCGAGTGAATTGCTGCAAGCGGAGTCACCAACACGAAGAACAAGACGAACGAGAGTGGCGTCTCCGTCAACAGTAGCGGGAGTGGAATCACCGCACCGAGAATTCCGCCGCCGTACCCCGCCCGAACGATCGTCTCGGCGTCGTGGGGCGACTCGATAAACGAAAGTGACTCGGCGAGTTCCTCGCCCGCATCGACCTCGTAGGGGTAGAGCGCGGAAAGGTGCACCACGAGTGTGTCGAGCGACGACATCGGTCACTCGAGCCTCCGATCGGCGTACGCCGCTGCGACGTCACGCGGAGTGGTCCGTCCGTCGGAAACGAGAGCCGAAATTTCCTCGGTTCGGTCGGCAATTTCCCGACGAACCGACGCGTACGCCTCGGTCGGTCCAGCCAGGTGATCGACGAGTCGGCTCTCACCGCGATCGATCCGACCGGTCGAGACGGCCCGTTCGCCCTCGAGTTCGTACAGCGACTCGAACCAGATTTCCTCGCCGTTGGCGATGACCTCCTCGACCGTCGCAACACGGCGGCTCCGTCCGGTCTCCGTCTCGTGGGCTTGGACCGTCACGACGAGATCCGTCGCACCGAACGACGAGGGTTCGACGTCGAGGTCGGAGACGACGCGTTCGTAGACGTCGTCGCCACCATCACCGTGGATCGTTCCGAGCACGGCGTTCGCGTTCGCACCGACGCGCATCGCCTCGTAGAGGACGTGCGCCTCGTCCCCGCGAATTTCACCGACTACGAGCGCACCATCGCCCAGCCTGAGAGCCGTCTTGAGCGCTTCGCCCGGGGAGAGTTCCGGACCGTCGTCCGAGCCGGTTCGGAGCGCCTGAACGTCTCGGTCGACCGACTGGAGCGACTCGACCGGCAACTCCGGCGTATCCTCGATCAACACGGTTCGCGTATCGGGCGTCAGTTCGTACAACAGCGTTCCGAGCAGCGTCGTCTTCCCAGAGCCTCGAGTGCCGGCGATCAACGCGGCGGCGTTTCGCTCGATGGCGACCGAGAGAAAGCCGGCGACAGCCGCTGGCATGGTTCCATTCGCGACGAGCGCGGGGAGCGTGAAGCGATCCCCAGCTTCCTCGCGAAACGCGAACCCGACTCCCGACGCGACCGGTTCGGTCACACCTGCGACGCGAATGCCCGTGCCGTTTTCGAGCGTAGCGACCGCATCGACCGTCGGGTTCGCTCTCGAGAACGCGCGCCCGCTGGTTCGGCGCACGCGAGAGGCCAGCGCACCAGCGCCATCCGATGTCAAGTGGACGTTCGTCGTCATGGACTCGCCGTCGACGACGACGCGAATCGGGTTCTTCGACACGGGCGAGGTCACGTAGACGTCCGTCACCCGTTCGTCGGCGAATAAATCCTCGAGAATGCCGTATCCACTCGTGTGCTTGGCGAGGACGCGAGCCAGTACCGGATCTGCCGGCTCGTCCGTCGCGTACTCGATCGCACGGGAGGCCGCCCGATCACCCTCAACGTAGCCCTCTGCGATGGCTTCGTAGCCTGCGAGGAGGTGCCCTCGCTCCGCCTCTGAGAGCGTCTGATCGACGACGTCGAGGACGTACAGCGGAACGCTATCCGGTCGCACGTAGATGCGGGCTTCGCTGCCGGTCTCGAGCGTCCGGGCGTCCTCGAGGCGCCCGTCGTCGCCCAGTCGATGATCGAGGAAGTAGTGACCGATGGTGAGGCCAGTGGCCGAGTAGAGCGCCGATTCGTAGCTATCGACGGCACGGACTGCTTCGAGAAGGCCCGACTCGAGTGCGACGTCGCCGACGGGGCCAATTTGGTCGGCGACGTCCGGCGTCACCGAGAGCGGGTCGCGCGTAACGGCTTCAGCGAGACGTTCGTCTCGGTCTCCGAGCAACTCGAGGAAGCGGCCTGCTGCACCGAGGAGGTCCACGCCTCGCTGGTCGTAGCGGCGTTCGATCCCGCTCGAACGGGTGCGGATTCCCGAGACGTCACGGTCTGAGAGGGCTTCGACGGCGGCGTGTCGACACGCCGGGGAACTCGCGAGGTCGCCGTCACACCCGTCTGCGTCGATGAGCAACCGGTCGTCTTCGAACGTGAGTCGACACGTACACGCAGCCCCCGTCTCGCCGTCGTCGAACAGTGAGGGCCACTCGAGGTCGGCGAAAACGGACCTGAGTGCGTTCGTGACACCATCCTGAGACATGCCGATACTGGCCGCGTGATCCGGTTTAAACTCAGGCATAGGATGCGACGACGATGGGGTCGCCGTCGTCGGTTTCGACGAGGCGAAAGACGAGTTGCTGGTCGCTGCTGCCACCGATTTCGGTCGAACCGGTGCGATCAGGATCGTTCCAGACGATGGTCGCGTCGATCGTCTGTTCACGCGTCGTCCCGTCCGCGAGGACGTACCGGGCGTGGGTATAGCCGCTACTCTCGTGTGGATCCAGTTCGAAGTGGTCAACTCCTTCCGTGGTGAGCGTACTCGCGGGAAGCGCCAGGTCGACGACGCGCTGTGGATCGGGATGGCCCGCCGGTGTCACCTCCTCGTTCGATTCGAGATCGGTCACGGCGTCGTCGATCGACGCGAGCGTGGTATCGACCTGTCGCTCACTGTTGAGCGTCGCTGCCCGGTCGATCGCGGGCATCGAAAGTACGAGCAGCGCAACTGTCACCAACACGATGAGGACGTAGCGAATCACGCGAACCGGGCCCGCAATGAGGCGACGAACGACCTCGAGTCGGATTCGTTTCCACCAGCCTCGGACGAGTTCGACGCGTGCTCGTCGATGGCTGGTGATTCCCTCTCCGATCCCATCTCGTCGGCAGCGTCGTCGAGAAGGTCCGATGCGACGGCCTCGGCGCTGGCTGTCACCCGATCTGGCCTCTCCTCGAGTGTACTCGGGGCCGAAATTCCGTCGCGTTCGGATCGGGCCGCCGACTCCGCCGAGACAGCCACGCCAGACTCGGCTTGCACAGCCTCGCTCGACCTGGCTGGGGGAACGCCGGGTGCTTCGTCAACGCGGTCTGATGTCGGATTCGCTGCGTCTCGGTTCGCGAGGACGCGCTCGAACTCGTCCAGACGGTACTCGAGTCGGTCGACGGCTGCAATCGCCGCATCGGCTCGTCGCTCGACGCCGTCGTTGACTGTCCCTACGTTGTCGACGAACCCGCTAACGGCATCGACGGATCCCTCGAGTTCGGCGAGTCGGCGCTCGTGTTCCTCGAGGCGCGCTTCGAGTCGGTCGACGGTTGCTGTCAACGTCGCGAGATCCTCGAGTCGATCGAACTCGAGATCGTTGTCGACGACCGCGCGCTCGACTGCGGAAAGTCGCTGGTCGATCCGCTCGATATCGGTCATGGGGGTGTTGGCCGCGCCATCGTATTTAAAGACCATCACGGCCGATTCAGGTCCGAGAGCAGAGTCAGCCACCAGAGAGATTACACGACATCGCTCGCACGTGGACTGTCACCGCCGTGTGGCGTGTCCCGCGTTCGTATCTGTGCCGAGTGAATCGTCTCGGTCGTGTCGTCGATGATGACGACCGCACCGGGGGCCTCGGGCAGTCGATCCGCGTCCGATAACGACCCGTTCAGGTACGTCGGTTGTGCTCGTTCCAGCGCCTCGAGGTCCGCCTGAGCTGTCAGCCGATGGGAAACCAGAATATCGGCCTGAGAGATGCCGACCGGCGGAATCGCACTCGGGCGCTGGGTCGCCGAGACGAGGCTCACACCGGGTGCACGCCCGCGCGTCAGGATCCGTCGAAGCGCCGGTTCAGCGACTCCGTCGAAGAACGTGTGCGCCTCGTCGAGGAGCACCCACGGCAGTCGGTCGATGGTTTCCGTGACGCGAGCGCGATAGAGCGTCTCCGCGACGCCACGACAGACGACGTTCATCGGCGCGGACTCGAGTCCCGAAACGTCGAGTACCGTGACTTCGGGCCCGGCGAGCGCCGCTGCCTCGATTCCGTCTGAATCGAAGACGTCCCACGCCTCGGCGAGTCGCAGGTGATTACTCGCGGCTCGCGTATCGGCGGACGGTGCACCAGCGTTCTCGACGTGAGCCAGCATTCCCGAGAGCGTCGTTTCGCGCTGCGCTGCCCGCCAGATCAGCCCCCCTGCGCCGCTCTCGGGCGAGAGGCCCAGCAGCGCACACCACGAGCTGGGGTCGAGTGCAGTCGGCGCGACAGCCGGCTCTGCGATCACCGTCGCCGGAACCGGTGATTCGGTCGACGGGGCGGCGAGCGTGTCGAAGACACCCATCGGGTCGACGATCACCGGTGCGACGCCTCGCGCTCGAGCGAGCCCCTCCGCGAGGACGCCCAGCGTGTAGGATTTCCCGTATCCACGTTTTCCGACGACTAACATCGCGTGGGGTCCGTCGAAATCGACGTGCAGCGGTGCACCTTCGCTGCCATCGCGAGCGCGATACGAACCGAGTCGCCCCACCGGTCCCGCTTCGAGCGCACCGCGACGTCCGAGTATGAAACTCACGTAGGGATCTGGCGCGGATTCGTATTTGAACGCTCGGTCGAGAGTTTAAGTGCAAAGACGCAGCCAAGGAGGGGCATGCTATCGGACACACACTCTTCGGAGCGAACTGAGCGGGCGACGACCGATCGATCGTCGCGTTCGCGCTCACGAAACCACTCACGAACACCGTTCACTCGAGACGATCGGGCGATCGAGGGGTTGCCAATTCGGCTCGTCATCGCCCTGGTCGTCGGCGTCGCGGCACTCGCACTCATGTTGAACATGCTCGGCGGCATCGGCGACGTCGGCGACACCGAAGTGACCGTCGAGGTCAACGACGAGGATCAGATAATCGAGGCCGGAGCAGACGGCACGGACACGAGAGGCGACGACGAAGTACTGGTCGACGTCATCGACGAAAACGGGAACAACGTCGAAGACGCGACGGTGATCGCGACGGCCGGCGACGCCCAACTCGACGGCGTTATCGCTGCGGATACCGGTGACGACGACGATGCGGAGGACCATTCCGACATCGACGACCATCAGGCGGTCCTCAAATTCGACGGCAATCAGAGTCTGCGTGCGGATCAAGATATCGGGACGCTCGAACTCGAGGTCGTCCCGCCGTCAGACAGTAACTACATCGACGAGCAGCCGAACCCGGAGATTCGGGTCGAGTCCTAACGGTCGATTCGAACGATGGGTTCAATCAGTACACAACCGACGAGACCGCCACACAGATCAGTTGAGCTACTAAAATCAGCGAAATCAGACCAGCTAGCGAACCGACGGGGACCAGCAGCAATCGGCATCGATCCGAGTGAATCGCCCGACTCGAGAGCGCTCTCGAGTACTGCTGAGCGTTCGCCTCGTCCAGGTGGGACGAGAACTCGGTGGCAACAATCGAGGGGCTGCTAATGGAGCAGCTCTTCACCCCCGTCGAGGTGCTGACGAGCGTCTCGTTCGTTCTCCTGTGTTCGGTCGTCTTCGCCACGCTCAATGGCGGTCTCAGCTTCGTAGTAACGCAGGTGTCAGCCAAGGCAGTGCCCGCCCTCGTCGGCGGCCTCGGAACCGCGCTCCTCGCCGCAACCACGGGCACGGCTGCCGGTGTGCTCGACCTGCAGACATCACCACTCGAGGGACTGCTCGGACTCGGGTTCAGCGTGCTCCTCGGCGTCTACGCGACGAGTTGGGGGCGACAACTCGCGCTCGATCTGCCGCAGTTTGCCGGCGAATCGGTCGAACGAGCGCAGCCACTTAGCGCCGATGCGGTCGATGCGGTCGACGCAATGGGACAGGTCACGATTCGCTCGAGCGGCAAGATCCGCGAGTTCGAGGGGTATCCGCCGTTGACACCGCAACGACGGCGCACACTTGAGGACGGTGCCTGGCGACTCCCCGCCGACCTTCCACTGTGCGCACTCGAGAGTCGACTCGAGGACCGACTCCGAACGAGAGACGGTCTCGAGGCGGTCGCCGTCACCGTCGACAGTCGCGGCCGTGCAACGATCAGGGCTGCTCCGCCCGCCAACGGACTGTCGAAGCACGTCCCTAACGGTTACCGCGCCGTCTCGGTTCGATCCCTGCTTTCGGCGGGATTGGCTCGCGGCGATACAGTTGTCGTCGAAACGGCGTCGGATTCGGTCGCCGGAACGGTACTCGGCGTCACCAACGAGGCGGGACTCGGGGTCGCCGACGAGACGTATGACGCCGAAGCGCATACACGGGCGACCGAACCGGACACTGGCACCGGAACGACGGTCGACCGACTCGAGAAACGGAGCCACGCTCACCCACTCGGTTCGCCGGCGAGTAGTGGAGCAGGGTTCGTAACCGTCGCCGTTCCGACGGTCGACGCGAGTATCCTTCTCGAGGCGTCTCGAGCCCGGATCGTCGCAACGCCGAACGATACCGCACCAGCGTTCGAGGCGGTCTCGTTGCTCGAGCGAGCGGGAACATCGATCCGGCAGGTATCGATCACCGAGAACGTGAAATCGGCCGTTTTGGACGACGAACACGAACTTACGATCGCTGCGGTCCACGGGGCCGAGGCCGCCGACACGAAGCCGGCGGAACCCGCGTCCGAGTGGGCGTTCTTCCCCGGTGAGGACGCGCTCGCGGATGGCTCGGACGCGTTTTTGCTTGGGCCGGATGAAAGCGCGTTCGGCCCACAGCGTGCTGAGCACATGGCACCGATCCCAGATCGAGATGCACGACAACCCGAGGTGAGCGACTGAGATGATCGCAACCATCGGCTTCGAAGCGCTCAGCGCCGACAGTGGACTCTCGAGCAGCGTCTCGGTCGGGGACGGAACGACGCTCGAGTGGACCCGCGTGGCGTTACTCGACATCCTCGGGTACGGCTTGGTCGCCGGTATCGTCGCACTCATCGGTGCGTTTGGCTACCGAGCGATGACCGTACGGAAACTGCCCGCTGGACCCGCAGTGCTCGCGGGTCTGGCGCTGCCGGCGAGTTGGCTCACTGCGGGTGCGATTCGCCACGACGCCGTCATCGCCGATGCGCCGTTGACACACTACACGTCCGGAACGTTTCTCTTCGGAGTGCTAGCGGCCGGAACGGTCGCGGCGATTGGGGGCCACCGACTCGGCGATCGACTGGCGTGTGGGAGCTACGAGATACGGCGATTCGATGCCACCGGATCCGGGACCGTCACCGAATTACTCCAGTCGGCAGGACTCGCCGTCGCCGTCACCCTCCCGTCGTCGATCGACGATGCCGAGGGGTATCCGGCGGTCGACGAATCGGTGTCACGAGTGCTCGAGGGACGACGGTTTCTCCTCCCGAGTGGGTTGTCCCTCGCGGCTCGTCGCACCAGAATCGAATCCCGAATCGAGACGGACTTCGACGTGGGCTACGTTCGCGTCGAACTCACAGCCGACGGGACCGTCTCGTCGGTCTCGGTGGGTGGGAAGCGATCCGGAATCAGCCCGACGCTCGGGCCGGGTCAGGTCGCCGTCGCTATCGCAAGCACTCTCTCGGCGAACGCGAGCGCGGGCGATCCGATCGAAGTCTGGACGGACGAGGGCGACTCGAGCCAGTTGGTCGCCACGGGAACGCTTCGCTCGAGTTCCGGATCGGTCGTGACGCTCCTCGTCGACGAGGACGACGCGAACGCGTTCGAACCCCGAAAGCGATACCGGCTGACGACGGGACCGGAGACGCCGGCCGATTGGCACGCGCTCGTCGCTGCAATCCGAGGCGCAGCCGAAACGGTCGTGGCGATCAAAATCGACGCGGACGGGCCGCTCGAGAGCGAGTTCGTCGACTGGGTTCCGGGAACCGTCCTTTTGCTCGAGCGAAACGGGGAGGAGGTGGCGCTCCCGGCGGAGAGTGAAGCTCTACAGGCTGGTGACACGGCGTACGTTCTCGCGACACCCGCGGAACTCGAGTCGCTGTCTCGATGACTCCAACCTGAAAACACTGTCGTAGCCGGCACGCGGAGAGCGAACACGAACAACTTTCGGAAGAAGTGACGAACATATACGGCAATGACGACACGTGAGAGTGCTGCCGAAACCGCTGTTCGACAATGTCTGGCGCTTGAGTCGGACGAATCCTGTGTGATCGTTACCGACGATACACGCGAACCGATCGGCGAGTCGCTGTACGCGGTCGCAAGCGAGATCACCGACGATGCCAGTATTATCCGCTATCCACCCGGGGAGACACACGGGGCCGAACCGCCGGAACCCGTCGCAGCGGCGATGGCCGGTGCGGACGTCGTCCTCGCGCCGACGACGAAGAGTTTGAGTCACACCCGCGCTCGCACCGAAGCGAACGACGCAGGTGCGCGAGTCGCGACGCTGCCAGGAATTACCGAAGACGTGTTTACGACGGGGTTGGACGCCGATTACGAGTCGATCGCGGCCCACTGCGAGGACGTCCGCGAGCAGGTCGACGACGCAGACGAGATTCGCGTAACGACGCCGGCTGGCACGGACATCACGTTCGCGGTTGGAAACCGAGCGTGGCTCTCGGATACCGGAATCGTCCACGAACCGGGGATCATGTCGAACCTCCCCGCAGGAGAGGTGTTCATCAGCCCCGAAACGGCCGAGGGAACGTTCGTCGTCGACGGCACGATGCGTCCCCACGGATTGCTCGAGGACGGTCAGCAGCTGACGTTCGAGGTCGAAGACGGGCTCGTAACGCACATCTCGGACGACGAGATTCGGGAAACGGTCGAAACGGCCGCAGACGAGGTTGGTGATGCCGCCTACAACCTCGCGGAGTTGGGGATCGGAACGAACGTCGCGGTCACCGAACTCGTCGGCTCGGTATTATTGGACGAGAAAGCCGGTGGCACCGTCCACATCGCGGTCGGAGACAACGCGGGAATCGGCGGCGAGACGGAAGCGCCGATCCACCTCGATGGTATCTTGCGAGAACCGACCGTCTTCGCTGACGGCGTCGAAATCGACCTGCCGCAGGCCGAGTAGTCGGCCGTGGGAGGGGAAGACGGCGAGTGGGGGAAGACGGCAGGTGGGGGAAACAGTGGGTGGTCGGTAGCACAGCGGGGTATGTCTGAATCAGCTCCAGCCACAGGTTCAATCGGCTTTTAGGGACGCAGCCGTTAGGACGTGGTATGAACGATATTCCGGATCGAGTTCCGACGGCGTGTCCGTCGTGTTCGCCGGACCTCGAGACGGTTCATGAGGTCCTGACGACGACGGAAGGCGGCGGGACAGTTACGGTTCGTTGTAGCGAGTGTTCACACGTCCACAAGGTCCAGCCCGAACAAGAGAGCGAAGTCACGCTCGACGTCGTCGTCTCCCAGGAAGGCGAGTCCTTCACCGCGAACGTCACGACGGCTGAAGGCGAGACGATCGAGACCGGCGACGAGTTCATCCTCGAGACCGACGAGGTGCTCTCGACGGTTCGGGTGACGAGTCTCGAGCTCGACCAACAGAAGCGACGAGAGGAGGCAGTCGTGGACGACGTGGAGACGGTCTGGACGCGGGAAGTCGACAACGTGGCCGTCAACGTCACCGTCCACCCCCAAGATGGTTCGCGAAACGACAGTCGAAGTATTACTGTCCACGTCCCCGGCGACTACGAGTTCGAGGTCGGCGCAGTCGACTCGTTCGGCGACGACGAGTTCGAAATCGACGCCGTCGTCGTGCGCGACGACGCGACGGGCTACCGACGCAAGCGCTTCGAAGTGGACGGCGACGCGGTCTTCGCCAAGGACACGAAACGCGTCTACGCATACGACGAACAGACCAGCGCCTGGTCGGCCTGGTAGGAAATTCAGCCTCGAGAGCACCTCTTCTCACCGTTTGTCGGTTGTTTCAGTCTGCACAACGCTCGCGCAAGCGGGCCATTGATAACCACCAAACCGATAGCCGGGGTATGGACCCCGCGGTACTGCGAGAGGATATGGTCGACGGGCTAGAGTCCGCTGCGAAGGACGTCCTCCACGACGAGACCGTCGCCGTCGCGATGCGTGACGTTCCGCGCCACGAGTTTCTCCCAGACGAACAGACGGCCTACGCGGACCGAGTCCACGACGTGCTCGGAACCCGCGTGCTCGCCCCGAGTACGGCCGCGCAGTTTCTGCAAGCACTCGGACTCGAGGACGGCGACGATGTCTTGATCGTCGGCGCAGGCGTTGGCTACACGGCCGCCGTCGCGGCTGAAATCGTCGGCGACACCAACGTTCACGCCATCGATATCTCCCGACCGCTCGTCATCGACGCTCGCCAGAACCTCGAGCGAGCGGGCTACGGCGGCGTCCTCGTCGACCGGCGCGACGGAGCGCGTGGCCTACCAGAGTACGCACCGTTCGATCGAATTTTGCTCGAGGCGGCCGCCGTCGATCCGCCGGAAGCGTTGCTCGAGCAACTGGCCGACGGCGGGAGACTGGTCTATCCACGTGGAACGCAGCGCCAGCGACTCGAAGCAGTGTCGGCAGACAGGGAGCGACGTGCCTTCGACGCCGTCTCGGTAGATCCGTTGCTCGTCGATGGCGAACAGTCGGGTGCCGTCGAGCGGAATCGAACGGCTCGAGAGGATCGCGAGCACGCTATCCGACGAAGCGAGTCACGGCGGGGTTGGGAACAAGAGTGGATCGAGTGGGAGGACTCGATCGGGTCTCACTAACCGCGAGCGGTCGGAGTAAGGCGAGAAGGCCGGTGTTTCCTCGAGGTGGACGGTGGTCGATGGAGGACGGTGCTCTTCGGTCGGTACGGTAGTCGGCGAAAATACGGGCGAGCGATTACGCGACGAAGGTGAGAAGTTGGATCAACACGCCGATGAGTACACCGGTCGCGATGATCGTCTTCGGGTCGATCTTGATCGAGTTGGAGTCTTCTGCGTCGAAGTACCGAACGAGCCCGGCACTGGACATCAGCCCACCGGTATTCTGTCCTTTATCCATACGTCACCGTACGAGACGATAGCACTAAATCTTTTGTCCTTCACACGACGCTCTCCGTCGTCTCTCAGTCGACTCTCTGCTCACGAGATAGGGGGTCTTGAGGACCGAGCGTGACAAACATCTCGTGGGAAGAAGGACATAACTCACCACGGAACGATCACCGAGACGATGCGCGTGATTCGCGGCCGGGGGGCGACCGTCGATGCGGACCGGGAACTCAGTCGCCAACTTTACTCGAGCGTCGCCGACGGCGAGTCGGCGATGCGCGTCTGGCGACCCCACCGACAGGTCGCGTTCGGTCGGCGAGATAAGCGACAGGAGGGCTACGAGCAGGCCCGTGAGCGTGCTCGAGCGCGCGGATTCGTTCCCCTCGAGCGAGACGTCGGCGGTCGTGCAGTCGCGTTCGACGGCGAAACGTCACTCGCGTTCACCCGCGTAGAACCGATCGAGGACTTCCGCCGGGGAACCACCGAACGGTACGAGCAGGCGACTGCCGACCTCGAGGACGCACTCGGTCGACTCGGCGGCGAACTCGAGGTCGGCCGCGGCGAACCCGAACGCTCGTTTTGTCCGGGGACACACTCGCTCTCTCTCGTGAGTTCGGACGGAAACCGACGAAAGGTAGCCGGACTCGCCCAGCGAGTCCGACAGGACGTCGCCGTCGTCGCCGGTGTCGTACTCGTGGCGAACCGCGAGAAGGTGGCGAACGTCCTCGAGTCAGTGTACGACGCGCTCGCACTCGAGTTCGAGCCCGCCACCGTCGGAACCATCGCAGCGGCAGGGGGTCCGAGCAATCCCACAGCCGTTCGCTCGGCGCTCGAGGACGCACTCGTCGGCGACGAGCGAGCACCAGTTCGAATCGAGTCCGTCGGCACCTGAGAGCACGACCGTTTTTCCGGCCGGCCGTCGACGTAGGACTATGTTACACTTACGCCACCGTTCAACACGTCGAGTCGATCCACCTCGAGGGGAATCCCGATGACCGATGAGACACCGGACTCACAGTGGGAGGTGCTCCTCGAGGATGCGAGGGCGATCGCCGAGGAGTATCAGGCGAATGGCTGGGAGACGATCGTACTCGAACCGGAGGAGATCACGCCAGTTGCACGGGAGGAACGCACCGGATTCGACGTGGCAGTCTCGGCGGACGAGTACAACCTGCTCGAGGACGTGATCGAGCGCGGTGACGTCACGGTCACCGCCGCGGAGGTGTACTATCGACCCCCGCCCGACGAATCGGCACAGCGACTCGCACTCGCGATCGAACGCGACGACGAGCACGAGACGGCAGTAGTCGTCCCGCTCGCGTACGAAATCACCGACGCACAGCATGTGTTCGAAACCGCACTCGTACAGGAGGAGTTACTGGTACACGTGCTGAGTGAAGGCGAGTCTACCGACGTCGATGCCAGCGCGGCCGCTGAGCGCGGCCCCAATCACGAGACCGAGCGGTGGATCAGTTTCTCACACGACGATCCGTCGCTCTTTCTCGAGGAAGCAGACGTTCGCGAGTGGACGCAGTAGGGTCGATTCCGCGCTCGAGTAACGGGTTGCCTGTCGTAGTAGACGTGGACCGACCGACGGGACAGACGTCTGAACCGTCCGTTGTCCCTCGGTCGACGAATTCGAACAGTGGCCATTCGCGTGTGGCGAAATCAGTTGTTCGACGAACGACCGCGTTTCGCTCCGTCAGCGGCTACGTGCGTGTTGTGAGTTAACAATCACAGAACGTACTATCGAGTGCCATCGAGTGGTCGTCGTAGTAAGCGTAGAGGTTCTGGGGTGCAGTGTAGGTTCCGCCGTAGTGGCCGACGGGACCGTTCGAGTCGATGATATTGTTCTCCTGGTCCGTCGTGAACCGGAAGTCACCGCGGTCGTAGATGAGTTCGTCATCCAGCCAGTAGCGAACGACGCCGTTTGGAATCGCCATGCCGGCCGCGATCGTATTCACGGCGACGTAGTACTCGAATTCGTACCACGTACCCGGTTCGATCTCGGGTGCGGCGATCGCCTCCGGTTCGCCGTCGATGAGATAGTCCTGATCGCCCCAGCCGGGGTGATCCATGTGGTACGTGTTCGAGAGCAGGTGGAACGGGCCGTCAGGATTCGTTCCGCGACTCGTCACGTACAGGCGGTTACTCCAGCCGTTCGTCCCGTCGGTATCGCCGCTACCTGCGCTGCCCTCACCGTGGGAAATCGCACAGTTCCAGAGACGACAGTTCGCGTAGTTACGTCCGTCCATCGACCAGTTCGTGTTGAGCGCAAAGCGCACGCGCCCGTTGAGTTCGAGCAAACCGTCCTCGAAGTCGTATTGGGTGCTCACACCCCAGTGGTCGCCCTCAGAAACCTGAAGTTGTAACGCGCGCTCGCCCGAGTACGTCGGCGACGCGACGAGCGACAGGGCGTCGCTGTTGCCGTTCGACACCCGGTAGATGTCGCTCCAGTCGTCGTAGTCGTCGTAATCGAGATGGACAACCGAACTCGAGTCACGGGACGCCGCCGCAGTGTCCGATCCCACACCGATCCCGCCGAGCAGGCCACCGAGACCGACGACGCCGCCCATGTGTAGCGCGCGTCGTCGAGTGACGCTCGCGTCGCTCGCTCCGTCAGCCGGATCAGTACCGTCGACCTCGTCAGTCGTTCGTTCGTCACTAGCAGTTGTATTTGTCGTCATCCGATGAAAATTTACGTCCGATTCGTGATTGTATCGAGTCCGCTAGAGACTATCTGATTGTGAGCAACTGTCTGCTCGATAGTTGTTGAGTACATGACGGACAGTGTGGTAGTGTGACACGATTCGTAGGGGGACGAAGAAACCACTCCCCGGTGGTTGCTATCGGTCCGCTCGAAAACTCATCGATACTCGAGACAGACGGACTCGACTCGAGCAGGCGAGGGCCCGCGAGCGACGAATCGCGCACCTCGAGAACGCAGTGCCACACGACCCGGAACGGAGCACCTACCACGCGAACGAGACTGTTCGCGTACGAACAACGACGGGCAGGCACTCGTTAGTCGACGACGAGAGCAATCGGCTCAGGCGTCGTCTTCTTCTCGGAGTTGCTCACTCGCCTCGCGAACGTCGCGCATCACGCTCGAGATCCGTTCTTCGGCCTCGAGTTCGTCCTCGACGGAGAGGTCGACGCCTTCGACCTCGAGTAAGAACTTCGCGACCTCCGTCGACTCGTACATGACGTCGTCGAGTTCCTCGGCGGTGAAGAAGTCACACATCGCGCCGTAGAGGAAGGTCGCGCCGGCCGTCCGAACCTTCTCCTCGAACGACGAACGGGCCTGGTTGACGGCCTGTGGAGTGTAGGTGTCGGTCATGAAGGGGACGAGTTCAGGGAGGTTCTCGCCGATTTTGGTCATCTCGACGCCGGTTTCGGTCCGGAAGTCAGAACAGAGACGGGCGATCGCCCACTCTCGAGCCGTGATGTACGTTCGATCGCGCAGGAACTCGTTGACGCGCTCGTACTGCGCGCCGTCCATCTTCGTGAAGCGCGCGTACTTCTGGACGTCCTCGGGTACGTCACTCGCTTCCGGCTCGGTGTCGGGCACGCTCGGCATCGAGGACGACTCGGTTTCGACCACCGCCTCATCCTCTCGATCGTCGTCGGCCGGTCGATTGTCGTTCGATTCACCGTCGACCGGGCTATCGGCTGCGTCGCCGTTGGCCGGACGGTCCTCCGCGTCGTTGTCGGTCGGCTGCTTGCCGCCAGTAGCCACCTCATCGCCGTGCGCATCCACAGCATCCGACTCGTCGCTTCTCTCGTCGGTGTCCTCGAGCATCTCGTCCGACGTGCCCTTCTCGGCAGGCGTGTCAGCCGCCACAGCACTCGCGTTCGATTCGGAGGGAGATTCGGCGTCGTGATCGGGATCGGACGCCGGTTCATCGTCGGCGTCGTCTCGAGCGGCAGATAATCCGTCCTCGTCCATAGCCGCGTATTGCCAGCAATTCGGGATAAGCGTTGTTCTCGAGGGAAGGGTCGCCGTCTCCGCGAAATCCGTTCCCTCCGAACGTATTGGGAATCCTGCACCCACCAGACAACGACGCACGGGATTGAACCGTGACTGGCCCACTCGAGTAGTAACTGATGGCCACGAGAACGACAGTCGGTAACCAGTTGATTACTTTATTGAAATTCGTTAATACTACTGGCGTATCATGACCGATGAGAACGCACAATCGCGGCGGCGACTTCTCGAACTGGCCGGTGTCACAGCGAGTGTCGGTGGACTGGCGGCACTTGCAGGCTGTGCGAGCGGTACCAGCGACGACGCCGAGGGAGACGACGGAGACGACTCGAGTAGCGACGACGGAACCGGTGACGGGGACGGCAAGAAAGACGACACCGAGGAGTCGAAATCGGACGAGGAAGACGAGAAGCCAAAATCGGACGGCCCGGACCGACCCGTTCTCTTCGTCCACGGCGGCATGGGGTCGGCGACACAGTTCGAATCGCAGGCGATGCGCTTTACGAGCAACGGATATCCACAGGAGTACCTCGCCGCCTACGAGTACGACAGCCTCGCGTTCGAGGAAATCCAAGCGGACGTTATCGCGGGCGTCCACGAGCGAGTCGAACGCCTGCTGGCGGAGACGGGTGCCGACGGCGTTGACGTGCTGGCCCACTCCCTCGGGACACAGGTGCTCCAGAGCTATCTCGCCGATCCGGACCGTGCCGAATCGGTCGCAAACTACGTCAACATCGACGGGAGGGAGGCCGATTCCCCACCGGGTGGCGTCCCCACGCTCGCCCTCTGGGCGCTCGGCAACGAAGACGCCGAAATCGGTGGCGCAAAGAACGAGTTCTTCGAGCAAGGCCACGTCGAAGTCGCCACCAGCGAGGAGGCGTTCGGAGCAATCTACGAGTTCCTGACCGACGACCCGCCGGAGACGACCCAGATCGAACCTGAACCCGCTGACGAGGTTACCGTGTCTGGTCGAGCGCTCGTATTCCCCGACAACGTCGGTCTCGAGGGCGCTACCCTCGAGGTGTACGCGATCAACCCGAAGACGGGCGCTCGAGAAGAGACGGTTGCGACGCAAACGATAAAAGACGACGGTCGGTGGGGGCCACTCGAAGTCGACGGAACCGACCACCACGAGTTCGTCGTGCGCGAGTGCAACGGCGTGAGCAGCCACGTTTACCGCCAGCCCGAACTCCGGAGCAACGGCTTCGTTCGATTGCTCGTCGGCGAACCCGGCGGCCTCACTGACGAACTCGTCGACCGCGGTCCCGATCACACCGCCTTGGTGATCAACCGCGACAAGGAGTGGTGGGCCGACCAGGGCGACGCCAGCGACGAACTCCTGATCGACGAGACGAGCGTACTCACCGATGCGACGGCCCCGCTCGAGGACGGCATCGTGACGCCGATGGTGTTCGACGCCGGCGAAGACGGTGAGACCGACGTTACGCAGCCGGTGCCCGCGTTTCAGGCACTGCCGTTTCTGACCGGGATCAACACGCACATTCCAGCGGCCGATCCGCCGGACGACGTCGTCTCCGTGACGGGCGTGTCACGAGACGGAGACGGCCTCGAGCGAACGGTGAAGGTACCGAACAGACCCTCGGACGAGCATCGGATGACGGTTCACCTTCCGGATCACGAGCAGACTCGATAGCGAACTCGGTTTGAGGCGAGCGGGACGGTCCGACCGGCAGTGGGTCGCATTTGGCGTAAACACCTAGCCTGTGTACGGCAGTTCGACCGGATTTAAGTTTACGAGGGTTATTCGCTAGAGTATGTCACAGACACCAGTCGTGGTGAAGGCTGTACGAACCCCGCAGGGGAAAGAAGACGGTGTGTACGCCGATCTCCGCAGCGAGGATCTCTCCGTGCCGCTCATCGACGAAATTCTCGCCGAGACTGGACTGTCTGGCGAGGACATCGACGATCTGATGTGGGGCTGCGCCCAGCAACGCGGCGAACAGGACAACAACCTCGCTCGCGTCATCGCCCTCCTCTCGGAACTGGGCGAGAGCGTCCCCGCGACGACGATCAACCGCTGGTGTGCCTCCTCGATGCAGTCGGTTATCTCCGCTTCGGACGCCATCGCCGCGGGCAACCGCGACGCCATCATCGCCGGCGGTGTCGAGAGCATGAGCCGCGTCCCGATGGGCGACGGCATGTCGGACATTCACCCGCGACTGGCCGAACTCTACAACGTCGGCGAACTCCAGATGGGGATGACCGCCGAGAAGGTCGCCGAGGAGTACGGCGTCAGCCGCGAGGAACAAGACGAGTACGCCGCCCGCAGCCAGCAAAACGCCGAGAAAGCCACCGAAGAAGGCCGCTTCGACGACGAGATCGTCCCGATCGAAACCGACGAAGAGACCGTCTCCGAAGACGAGGGCATCCGCCCCGGCACGACTGCCGAGAAACTCGCCGAACTGCCGACCGTCTTCAAATCCGACGGCTCCGTTACGCCCGGAAACGCCTCTCAGATCTCCGACGGTGCCTCCGCGCTACTCATCACCAGCGAGGAGTTTGCCGAAGAGAACGACCTCGAGATCATGGCCGAGGTCGGCATGAACAACGTCGCGGGCGTCGATCCAACCGTCATGGGAATCGGCCCAGTCCCGGCGACGGAAGGGCTCCTCGAGCGAAACGGGCGTGACATCGACGAGTACGAACTGGTCGAACTCAACGAGGCGTTCGCAAGTCAGTCGCTGTACTCGCGTGACGAACTCGGCATCGACCCCGACCGATTCAACGTCAACGGCGGCGCAATCGCCATCGGCCACCCGCTGGGTGCCTCCGGTGCGCGCCTGCCAGTGACGCTGATTCACGAACTCCAGAAACGCGGCGGCGGCCTCGGACTGGCGACGCTCTGCGTCGGCTTCGGTCAGGGAGCAGCGATCGAGTTCGACGTCAACTAAGGATTGCAGTTTCCACCTTTTGGTCCAGGTTTTGCGAGGCCGCGAGTGAGCGACGCGAGCGAGTCGGCCGAGACAAAAGGTGGGTGCGTCAGGGAGCAGCGATCGAGTTCGACGTCAACTACGGCGCGGTTCGGAGGCCAACGGCCGAGAACCGCGAAGTTCGAACGGGTTTCTCAGAGGGGGAAGGGGAGGCGGTTGGCGCGCGCTCTCGATCACGTTCGAGCACCGGCGAGAACTGATCGACGCTAGCGTGCGAGGTCTTCGCGAGTACGCGAGCGAAGGCTCGGAAGACGTACGCGTCTTCCGGTGGATACGCGAACGAACACCGTGAGTGAGCAAATCGGTTGGGACCGTCCTGTCCTCACTGTTCGCGCGCAGACTCGAAGTATCCTGCCAAACCATCAGCCAAACGATACCACTCAGGGATACGGCTATTTCGGCGGCTTCAGGGCTGGAAACGTTGTTCTCGAGACGAATAAACGCCGATGAATATTGCTGGAGTTTCAGCACGTTTTATCGCACGGCAGGTACTGTCACACGTATATGAGTTGGCGGGATGCCGAACGAGAGTACGAGGACGAGGTAATCGGGGAGACGACACTTGGCCGCCTGTTCGAGGATACCGTCGAACGGAACGCGAACCGGCCGGCCCAGCAGTACAAGGGCGGAATCTACGACCGGTCGTTGACCGATTCGGTCCTTCCGGCCGCCGATTCCGGCGAGTTTCGCTCGATTTCTTACTCCGAGATGCGCGATATCGTCCGCAATGTCTCGGCAGGGTTTCACGACCTCGGAGTCGGTCAGGGCGATCGAGTCGGACTCTTCGCCAATACGCGAATGGAGTGGGCCCAGTGTGATTTTGCACTCTTGAGTGCGGGTGCCGTCATCACCACCGTCTACACGAGTTCCTCGCCCGATCAGGTCGAGTACCTCCTCGACGACCCGGACGCCTCCGCCGTCGTCGTCGAAAACGAGGACCTCCTCGAGAAGGTACTCACGGTCGAAGACGACCTCGACCTCGAGTTCATCGTCTCGATGGACGAAGTGTCGGGCTACGACGACCGCGACGACATCATGACCCTCGCGGACGTTTACGAGCGCGGCGAGGAGACGTTCGACCTCGAGGCCCACCAGGAACGCGTCGACGCGCCTGAGATGGACGACCTGGCGAGCCTGATCTACACGAGCGGAACGACGGGTCAGCCCAAGGGCGTCCAGTTGACCCACAAGAACTTTCGCTCGAACGTCAACGCGGTCCGAAAACGGTTCGCTCCGCGGCCGGACAAACCCGACGACGTTCCTGCACTCGACGAAGACTCGCTGGCGATGTCGTACCTGCCGCTGGCACACGTCTTCGAGCGGACGGCTGGACACTTCGTGCTCTTCGCGACCGGAGCCTGCGTCGCCTACGCGGAGGACCCGGACACCCTCCAAGAGGACTTCGCGACCGTTCAGCCGACGACGGCGACGAGCGTTCCGCGTGTGTACGAGAAGATTTACGACGGCATCCGCGAACAGGCCAGCGAATCCGGTGCCAAACGACGGATCTTCGAGTGGGCGACCGACGTCGGCGTCGAGTACCAGCGAGCGGACTCTCCGGGTCCGATCCTGAACGCGAAGCAACGCCTCGCGGACAAACTGGTCTTCTCGACCGTTCGCGAGGCGCTCGGCGGCGAGATCGAGTTGCTGATCAGCGGCGGCGGCAGCCTCTCGCCGGAGCTTTGCCAACTCTACCACGCGATGGGGCTCCCGATCTACGAGGGCTACGGCCTCACCG
This sequence comes from Natronorubrum sediminis, assembly GCF_900108095.1. Lineage (NCBI taxonomy): Archaea > Methanobacteriati > Methanobacteriota > Halobacteria > Halobacteriales > Natrialbaceae > Natronorubrum > Natronorubrum sediminis. The sequence continues at coordinate 89,518 of NZ_FNWL01000003.1, read as the reverse complement.
AAACGTCGCCAGTCGTCTCGACGAACCCGCCGGAAGCGGTCGAGATCGGCACCATCGGTCCGGCGCTCCCCGGCGTCGAACTGGACGTCGACGAGAGCGTCGCGGATCAGGAGGCGTTTGCGGACGATCCCGGCGACGTCGGTGAACTCCTCGTCAACGGCCCCAACGTTACGCAGGGGTACTGGAACAAGCCCGGCGCGACCGAAGGGGCGTTCACGGAAGACGACGACGGCGAGCGCTGGTTCCGAACCGGCGACATCGTTCACCTTCGACCCGACGGCTACCTCGAGTTCCGCGACCGAGTGAAACAGATCATCGTCCTCTCGACGGGGAAGAACGTCGCCCCCGGGCCGATCGAGGACGGCTTCGCGGCCAGCGAAGTCGTCGAGCAGTGTATGGTCGTCGGCAACGACGAGAAGTACATCGGCGCGCTGGTCGTCCCCAACACGGAGCACATCCGCGACTGGGCTGACGAGGAGGGCATCGACCTCCCCGACGACCTCGAGGAGATGTGTGACGACGAGCGCGTCCGCGAGTACGTCGGCGAGGAAGTCCAGCGAGTCAACGAGGACTTCGAGAAACACGAGACGATCAAGCGCTTCGAACTCGTCCCACAGGAGTTCACGGAAGAAAACGAGATGCTGACGCCGACGATGAAGAAGAAGCGCCGCGTCATCTTGGACGAGTTCGACGACCGCGTGGATCGGATCTACGAGGACGAGTAGGCGGCTTGCGCTGGCGGCGACGGTCGTCGTCGACCGGCCCCAATCCACAAGACAGATATCAGTGCTCGCGTGTCCACGGGTATGGTCCCTTCCCCTGCGTTGTCCCTCCAGACGACCGCCGACGCGCTTTTCCCCGGAACCACGGTCCGCTACTACTATCGAACCGGCGATTCGCTAGCGACCGTCGTCGACCGATCCGACCGATTCATCACCTTCCTCGGCACGGAGTGTGATGGCCGATTCACCTACGATCAGATCGACCGCCTATTTGCAGACGACCGACTCGAGGTCGTTCTCGACGACCGAACGCACGTTCCGGGAGACGACGTGACGACGCCGTCTTCGGCCGACTGACTCTCCCTCGAGTCGAGGGTGAACTCCGGGCTCTCGGCTGACTCACTCGAGTGGTTCGTAGTCGACTCACCCCACACAACTGTTTGCTCCGACGACAGGAACCGGTACCATTTTGCAGACGCGGACGGCACTAGTGTCCATATGAAACACGTCCGGGGACCACTGTGTACGATCGACGTTGGGGAGCAAACGAGTGACACCGAGGATATCGACGATGTCCTCGAGTCGTACCTCGGTGGTCGTGCGCTCGGAACGAAACTGGCCCACGATCGGGTTCCGTTCGACGTTGACCCGCTGGGTGCCCAGAACCGTCTGTATCTGGCGACGGGACCACTCCAGCACTCGACGATGAGCTTTACCGGCCGGATGTCCGCAACGGGTGTCTCGCCGCTCACCGACGGCCTCCTCTCCTCGAACGCGGGAGGATTCCTCTCGCGAAACTTCACCGGCACGGGCTACAGCGCCGTCGAGATTACCGGTTCGAGCGACGAACTGGTGATCGTCCACGTCACCGACGAGGGCGTCGAGTTCGAGGCCGTTCCGGATCTCGCAGAGGCGACCGTCACTGACACCTGCGAGTACATCGAGGACGAACACGGCCTCGAGGAAGATCACACGGTCGTCGTCGGCCCCGCCGGCGAGAACGAGGTGCGCTTCGCGTCGATCATGACCTCGCGTGAGCGCGCGTTCGGACGGGGCGGTCTCGGAGCCGTCCTCGGTGCGAAGAACGTGAAGGCGATCACGTTCGACGGCGACTCGACCAACGAAGTCGAGATTCCGCCGGTTCAGATGGAGATTCACGGCGAGGCCGCCCAGGCCGACCACCCGATGAAGGAGTCGGGAACGACCTCCGTCACGGAGTACGCGAACATGGTCGAAGCCCTCCCGACGCGGTACTTCTCGGAACTCTCCTTCGAAGGCGCAGCGGACATTGGGGGCGACGCCGTCGCCGAGAAGAAGTACAAGAAGGGGACCTGTTCGGCCTGTGCGTTCGCGTGCAAGCTGCCGACGAAAGACGAAGAGCGCGACGTCGTCACCGAAGGGCCGGAGTACGAGACGGTCATGGCGTTCGGCTCGAACTCGGGCGTGGACGACGTCGTCGACGTGATGAAATCGAACAAGCTCTGTGACGAACTCGGCCTCGACACCATTTCGGCGGGCGACGTCGTCGCGGCCTACCTCGAAAGCGAAGACGAGTTCGGCAACGTCGACCTGATCCACGACCTCGTCGAGAAAATCGCCTACCGCGAGGATGTCGGCGACACGCTCGCGGAGGGAATTGACGCCTTCCACGACGAACTCGGCGTCGAGAACTGGACGGTCAAGGGCATGGAGTTCCCCGCCCACGACGGGCGCACCCTCAACGGACAGGGACTCGCCTTCGCCACCTCGAATCGTGGTGCCGACCACATGTACGCCGAGTTCTACCCCTACGAGTACCCACTCGTCGACGCCGACGATGCCTTCGACAAGGACGGCCTCGAGGGCAAGCCGCCGAAGGTCATCGAACTCGAGAACATCAACGCGATCAAAGACAGCGGCGTCCTCTGTAAGTTCTCGCGGGACTTCATGACCCCCGAGCGCCTCGAGACCCTCCTCGACGCTGACTACGAGGAACTCCTCGAACTCGGCGGCGAGGTCGTCTCGCTCGAGCGTCACTTCAATAACCAGCGCGGCTTCGACCGCGGGGACGACACGCTGCCCTACGAAGTGCCGGAGTTCGAAACGGGACTCTCCGAGTACTACGAGGAGCGCGAGTGGAACGACGACGGCACGGTGCCAGCCGAACGCTTCGACTCGAGTGCGGCGAGCGCACCCGCAGACGACTGAGCGGCGGCTGTCGGTCGCCGTCGGTGACTTTCAGACGTTCGCGTGTCGATTTTCGATCTGTGTTTTGGGACAAAAACTGAGTTGCCGAGGCCGACCGACCGTCGACGCTACCGCGATCCTTGGTCGACGGCGTCGTCGTCTTGGTTGCCCCACTCGCCGCGATCTGCTCCCCACTCGTCGCCATCGCCTCCGTCGCTAGCGCTCTCCGTTTCGGTCCACGCATCGTCGCTCGTCCCGTCCCATTCGGCGTCGCCGGGGTCCGGCCGGTCGTCTCCCCGAGAGCGAAGCGGCGAATCATCGGCCCTCGAGGGGTGAATGTTGTAGTTCTGGCCCTTGTAGGGATCTTCTTCGGGTTTATAATCGAGTTCGCTGCGCTCGAAGATGTAGATGAAGAAGCCAAAAATCGGGATACAGAACGTGATCGCCGCCCACTTCTTCGGTGGCTCGAGGCCGACCTTCCCGGCGTCGTGGTAGACGAACGCGGTGAGCGCGAGGTGCCAGGTAAGCGGGATGACGACGATCGCCGCCAACAGGATGTCGCTCATACCCGTGTGTTCGGGCCGGAACTATCTAAACGTCCGGCCGTACGGTTGGCTCGAGCGTGCGGAGGAGGGTTCGGGCCTCGAGTGGATTCGTGGAGGACGATAGCAGTGGAGCAGTCACTGAGACGGGGGGTATACCGATTCCACCGCTGTTATACCGCTATCCTCTTGTTTCAGGGGCGTAATTAGTACGATCGATATTGATGACTCAGCCAGTCGAAGGCGAGACGAGAACGTTCGAGCGAACGTTTACGGTCGAAGACGTCCAGCAGTTTGGCGAACTCACCGGTGACGATCAGTCACGTCACACTGAACCGGACGAAAACGGGCGAGTGATGGTTCAGGGGTTACTGACTGCGACATTGCCGACGAAACTGGGTAGCGATAACGACGTGTTGGCCAGCACGATGGAACTCGACTTTCGTCGACCGGTTTTTACCGGCGAACGGATCACCTGCCGGTCGACGTACGATACGGTCGTCGAACGAGATGACCGCTACGAGTTCACGAGCGACGTCGTTTGCGAGAACGACGACGGTGACACCGTGTTGACCACGACGACCGAGGGCCTCATCTGGAAGGACGAGTGACTCAATCGCGATTGCTACCGGTGTCCGTGGTTTTTGATAGAGGTTGGTAACGATGAGCCGTCCCTTTGGGCAACGAGAGAAATCGACGTTGTGCACACGGCAACAGGGATTTCCACGTCCTCCGGTTCGAGTTATTCGTCGGCGTCGAGATAGCCGAGAACGCCGCGCGCGTTCATCACCGCTTCCGCACTCGCTTTCTCTGCTCCCCACGTGTCGGCCATCTCGCTCGAGGCCGCGAAGTGTTCGAGAACGGCCTCGTCGCCCTCGAGTTCCTCCCGTTTCGATTCGACTTCATCGACCCACTCGGTGAGGACGGTGGCGTACTCCTCGAGTGCGGCCTCGGCGTTGTCGCCGACCGCTCGCGGGCCGAAGTGAGTGTAGAGGAGCACGTCTGGGTCGAGTTCCTGCAGCATCTCGACGTCCGCAAGACACTCCTCGAGGTCGAAGTCGGAGGGTGGAGAAGTCTCCGTGATCGTCTCGGGACCGGGTGCCCAGATACCCGCGGCGTCGCCGACGAAGACGGCGTCGTTCGCGGGATCTTCGTAGACCAGTTGGTGGAACGCGTGGCCGGGTGCGTGGTGGGCCCTGAGTTCGTGCGTCCCGAGGTCGATGACGTCCCCCTCCTCGACGCTGACGATTCGGTCCTCGTCGATGGGCAACGGGTCGACGTAGTACTGCCACTGGTCACCGACGGCGGCTTTCGTTCCGGCGACCAGTTTCGAGGGGTCCGCGAGCAGCGAGGTCCCGGGTGCGGGAACGTAGACGTCCGCGTTCGGGCACGCCTCGGCGAGGAGGCCAGCGCCGCCGGCGTGGTCGAGGTGAATGTGCGTGACGACGATGGCCGCGAGGTCTTCGTAGGCGATCTCGAGTTCCTCGAGGGCCTCGAGAATGAGTTCGTGGTTCGTCCCGAGTCCCGTCTCGACGACGGCCGGGTTGTCGTCGTCGACGATGTAGACGCCACCGTAGCCGGCCGTCTCGTACATCCCAGTGTCGAGGAAGTAGCAGTCCGTACACTCGCCCGCCGTCACTTCCTGTACGTCGCCGATAGCCGAATCCATACCCGTATCCTCACGGCTGTACGGTTAAAAGCTCGTTTCCCGGTGACAACGCAATAGTGCCACCCGTCGGCCGGTTACCCTCGTCCGTTGGCCTTACCCTCGTCCGTTGGCCGGTACACCCTTTAGCGCGCGTCGTGTTACTAACGATAGATGTGGGTGGTTGGACCGGTCGAACCGATGGTGAGGGGCCGATGAGCACCGTTCGTGCGCTCTGCCAGGCAGGCCAGGCGAAATTGTCGTGGCTCGTCAGCGGATTCGGCCTGCTCTCGATCGCGGTCTTTCTCGGCTGGGCGGTCTGGTTTCGTTCGGTGCTCGATACGACAGCGATCGCGCTCAGCATGGTCACGATTGCCGCTCCCGCACTCGGACTCGTCTGGGGCGGATACCGCCTCGAGCGAAGTCAGATCGGCGTCGATCGCTACTGCCGGGTCGTCTACTGGACGACAGCTGTCGGACTCGGATTTTTGGCGATCAATCTCGCGATGATCGTCCTCTTTCCGTGGTACTCATTCGCCGGCGACGTCGCCTGGGCGCACTTCGCCGTGAACACCGGTGCAATCGCTGGATTCACGTTCGGATTCATCGAAGCACGAGCGATCCAACGCGAAGTCGAGGCGACGGCCGTAGCCGTCCGGGCGGAGCGACTCGAGGACGAACGCGAGGTGTTGACGTATCTAAACGACCTCCTCCGTCACGAGGTACTCAACAGCGCTCAGATAATCAGCGGGCACGCGTCGTTGTTGCTCGAGGAGGTGGGCGACGAACATCGCCATCGCTCGAGTCTCGAGACGATCGACCGCGAGAGCGAGGGACTCACCGACGTGATCGACGACGTGCGAGCGATGTTGAACGCCAGCCAAACGCAGGACCCGACGACGAGCGTCGACCTGAGCGCGCTGGTACGCGAGGAGGTGCAGTCTTTTAACGAACGGTTCGACCACCTTGAGATCGAGACGACGATTCCCGACGACGTGGCCGTCAGCGCGAACAGCGGCGTTAAGTGGATCGTCATCAACCTCCTCGAGAACGCGCTCGAGCACAACGACAGCGACAGGCCACACGTCACGGTCACCGTGACGACGACAGCCGACACAGCAACTGTCGAAGTCGCGGATAACGGTCCTGGGATTTCCGAGGAGACCCGACGGACGCTGTTCGAGCGAAAGTCACGAAATCACGGGCTTGGACTGTACCTCGTCCACATTCTGTCGAATCGGTACGGCGGTTGTGTCGAGTTGAACGAGACCAGCCCCGACGGCTCGAGGTTCACCGTTACGTTGCCACGGGCCGGTACCGACGGTCGTGGTGCGAACGGTACCGGCGAAGCGGACGATACTGACAACACGGACGTCACTGACGACACGGGTAAGTCGGCATCGACGAACCGATCCGCGAGGACTGCTGCCGGCGACGGGTAAGCCTCAGCGGTCGTCTCGACAGTCTTTCCACTCGCCGATCCCCGACGGGTCGAGGTGGACGTGTGCGTCACCGACGTCCTCGAGCGCGCGAAGTCGATCGATCAGGTCCGACTCGATGTCGTGTGCCTGTCGGAACGGCATGTCGCCGTCGACCTCGACGTGCACTTCGACCTCGAGGACGGGACCGTCATAGAAGACGGTGAGATCGTGGACGCCCTGCACGTTGGGGTGCTCACGGAGCGTTTCGGTAATCTCGCCTCGCTTCTCGGGGTGGGGTGCCGCACCGATGAGGTAATCGACGTTCTCGCGGCTGATCTCGACGCCCTGATAGACGACCAGAACGCTCACGAGTGCGCCGGCGAGGGGATCGAGCAGCGGAAAGCCGAGCAACACGCCGATGACCCCGACGACGGCGGCGAAGGAGGTGTAGATGTCGTTCAGACAGTCCGTCGCGAGCGCTTTGAGCGCCGTCGAGTCGAGGTCCTCGTTGACGAGGGACGTGTAGCGGTAGACGAGGTGCATATCCAGGATCGCGAACGCCAGCGCGCCGAGCAACAACGGGTGAAAAACGACGTCGACGCCCTGAAGGATCCCCTGAGCCGACTCGTAGAGCAGATTCAATCCGAGGAGCGCGATCATCGCACCGACGAACAGCGCGGTCAGCGGTTCGATCCGGTCGTGGCCGTGGGGGTGCGTATCGTCGGGTTCGTCGTAGGAACTGCGCCCCCAGATCAAGACCACGCCGCTCGCGACCAGGTCCGCGATCGAGTGGGCCGCGTCGGCGATCAGCGCGACGCTGCCGAAGGCTAATCCGACGGCCCCCTCGACGACGATTTTCGCTGCGTTCCCGAGGACGTTGACCCACGACGCTCGAGTAAACCCACGTCGCTCGTCCTCGGTGATTGCCATCGTCTGGTTTAGAGCAAGTCTAAACTTGGGTCTTTTCCTTCTGTGTCGGCCATCGCGACCCGCTACGGTCAGGAGACCGTCATCGGAGTCGTGAGACCGTAATTCTGAAGCCACTGGTGTGTGAACCTCGACACAACTGGGCGATGGGGCCCGCCTAATCCAACTGCCGACTGCCTCGCGTCGGGCCCTCACCGACCGCGAGGACGGCTGACGGTCCCTGTACCACCATCAGCCATGGCAGACCACCCCCTCGTTCGACTCGAGACGCTCGCCCTGATCGCCATCGGCGGCTTCGCTGGCGCGAATCTCCGGTACTTCGCACTCGGCGCGTTCACCGAGATACAGGCCGTTTTGCTGGCCAACGTGCTCGGCTGCTTCCTGCTCGGCTTTCTCGTCTACGAGGCCGAATACACGGGATACGTCGGGAGCAGATCCCGAACCGTCTTCACGACCGGTTTTCTCTCGTCGCTGACGACCTACAGCACGTTCGCCGTCCAGTCGTCGCTGGCGGCCGACCCGTTCCTCTTCGTCGCTATCGTCGCCGGAAACTACGGACTCGGCTTCGCCGCCGTCATCGCGAGTCGCGAACTCGCCCGGCAGTTTCGCGACAGCGGTGACGTGAGCACAACCGAGGGTGAGACGGCGTGAGCGTCGAGTCGATAGTGGGCCTCGCGTTCGAGCCCGAACCGGCACACGTCGTCGGCACCGGCGGTGCGATCGGCGCCCTGTTACGCCACTGGGTCTACCTCCAGTTCTCGAGCGAGCGCTTCCCGTGGCCGACGCTCGCGGTCAACGTGCTCGGCAGTTTCGTCTTCGGGCTGGCGACATTTCTGGGCGCGGGCGACACGACGATCCAACTGGTCGGCATCGGCATCTGCGGGGCGTTTACGACCTTCTCATCGTTTTCCGTCGAAACCGTCCAGCTCTACGAACGCGGCGATCGACTCCTCGCCGTGGCGAACGCCGCGGGCAACCTCGGCCTCTCGCTGTGTGCGATCGCCCTCGCCTGGGGAGTCGTCTCGGTCGGAGTCGTTTGAAACTCGAGTCGACGCAACGCACGCCGAAACCCCGTTTCGAATGCCGTCGCCGATTGCTCGAGACCGTGTGCGAAAAGAAAAGGTTCCGTTCTGAATCGCGTTCGAATCAGACCAGATGACCGAGCAGCAGCGTCGCCATCCCGAAGTAGATCACCAGCGCGGTGATGTCCTTGACCGTCGTGACGAGCGGGTCGGAGACGGCCGCCGGGTCGTAGCCCAGTTTGTGGGCGATCCACGGCACGACGTAGCCGACCGTGCTCGCGATCGTACAGACGGCTGCGAGGGAGACGAACAACACGGCGCTCACGGAGAGTACGTCGCCGTGCGTTGCGAGGGGTTCCTCGAGGCCGCGGACGTACATCAGGTAGAGGTACGCCGCCGCGGAGCCGATTGCGCCGATGATGACGCCGATCGTCAGACCAACGCCAGCCTCACGCCTGAAATGGCGCATCGCGTTTCGGTCGTCGATGTGGCCGACGGCGAGGCCGCGGACGAAAATCGTCGAGGCCTGCGTGCCGACGTTGCCACCCATGTCCATAATGACGGGGATGAAAAAGCCGAGCACGATGATGGCCTCGAGGGTCTCCTCGAAGCCTTCGATGACCAGTCCGGCGGTGAGTCCGCCGGCGAGTGCAACGAGCAACCACGGCAAGCGCAGCCGCAGAATTTTCGTGATCGAGGACTCGAGGATCGCCGTCGAACGACTGGCTTCGACATCGGCGAACGAGAAACCGGCGCTCTTCATGATGTCTTCGGTCGCTTCCTCCTCGACGACATCGATCATGTCGTCGGTTCGCAAGACGCCGACTAACACGCCGTCGTCGTCGACGACCGGCAGAGCTGGAAAGTCCCGTTCGGCCATCTCGCTCGCGGCGTACTCCGGATCAGCGGTGGCGTTGATCGTAATGAGGTCGGTCGACATGTGCGCCTCGACGACATCGTCTTCGGGTGCGTTGAGTAGCTCCCGGAGTGACATGACGCCGACGAGTCGGCCGGAGTTGTCGGTGACGTAGAGATAATAGACGGTCGTTTCGTCAGAGTCGGGTTCGAACGCGCGGAACTCCTCGATCGCGGTGTCGACGAACGTTTCCTGGGTGACAGCGACGTACTCGTCGTCGACCATCTCTTCTGCCCGATCCGCGTGGAACTCGAGGTCGGGGTTATTCGCCTCCATACACCTCACCGCGGCTGTGCGAGCGAATGACTCCTGCAAACTCTCCCTGAAGCAGGTCGAGGATCAGGTCCTCGAGCGTCCGAGTGAATTCGTAACCGGCAGCGACGAGTTCGGTATCGTTGATGGCAGTTCCATCTCGACTGCTGTGATTGGTGTGCAGCATGCAAATAATCGATTATTAGAACAGGCTAAAAATAAGTTCTACTTCGACTAACATCGACACAGAGGCCCGTGGATATCGGTAACAACCAACAGGTGTCGAGATCGAGACAGACCGAAAACGGCGTCCAGTGCCGGTACGTTTAACATCAGACTCAGTGACTCACTGGTATGAGCGTTCGCGGCGACTTCTGGGCAATCTACCGAGAGGCCCTGCCGATTCTGGTGATCGCCCTCGGCGGTGGACTGTTCGCTGGCATCGTGCTCGAGGGGCTCGTCGATAGTATCGAACGGTTCCCCGGCCTCTTCGTCATGATTCCTGTGTTTCTGGCAACTCGCGGGAACGTCTACGGCGCACTCGGCGGCCGAATCGCCAGCGGGCTCCACCAGGGACTGATCGAACCCCGCTTCGAGTGGAACGAACGGCTGACCAACGCCGTGTTGGCGTCGTTCGTCAACGGCATCGGGATCTCGGTCGTCATCGGTGCGCTCACCTGGTTCGCTCTCGAGTGGGTGTTGGGCTGGGACGACGTCGCCGCTCTGTACGAACTCGTCGGGATCATGTTGGTCGCTGGTGTGTTGACCTCGTTCGTCATGATCGCCGGCTTGCTCGCGTTGATCTTTGCGGGCTATCGATACGGCTACGATCCTGACAACCTCGTCGGCCCAGTCGTTACGACGCTCGGCGACATCTTCGGGATGTTGTTCTTACTGTTCGCCGTTGGGACGATGGAGGTATTGCTCTGATGGTCGTTCCACAGGGCTCACTCGGGACGTGGGACTGGAAGTCGATCGTCGGAAACATGTTTCCGCTGCTCATCGTGCTCTCGGCCATCGTCCTCTGGGCGGGGATCACCCTCGAGTCCGCAGAGGACATGATCGAGGAAATCGCTATCCTCGCGGTGATGGTTCCGACGATGGTCGACATGGGCGGAAACCTCGGGGCGATTTTGAGCTCCCGACTCTCGACGCGCTTTCACCTGGGGACCACCGAACTCGATCCGCGCGACCGAGAACTCTGGGCTGACATCGCGGCGATCCTCGCGCTTGCAGTAACGATATTCACGGCCCTCGCGATCGGTGCCGGTGTGATCGATATCGTCCTCTTCGGCGGGGCCGTCGGGTTTCCGTCGCTGCTGTTCATCTCGCTCGTCAGCGGCATGTCCGTCGCCGTCATCGCGATCGTCTTCAGCTTCGCCGCAACCTACGGCTCCTATCGGCTGGGGATCGATCCAGACGACACGACGATTCCAATCGTCACGAACGTCGTCGACGTCTTCGGTATGGTCATCTTCATCGGCGTTTCCGCAAGCGTCCTCGGATTCTAAGCGACTCGAACCGTAACTTCCCCGTTGAGACGGGCGTATTCCGGGACTGAGTGGCCGTCTGTCAGGCGTCTGACTGAGATTCAAATAGCATGCTGTTGGCCACATGGTATGGCCTCACACGTCACCACTCATCACGAACGAGCGACTCGAGTCCGCCCGCACGCACGCGTCATCAACCACCAGCGCGCCGACGATCACCGACGCACCGACAGTCGAGGACAAGGACACCGACAGCTCGCCGAGCGAGGAAACGCATGATTCCGTCGTTTCAAACGAGTCGCGTCCCACTCGCCGTAAAAACCGGCGTCCCCCTCCTCGTCGCCATCGCCGTCGCCCTCCTCGGGGCGCTCGTCTACCTCGAGTTGGTCGCGATTCTCACGACGAACACGTGAGATGCGAACGCGCGAGTACGCGAGCCGTGAACGCGCAAGTACGTAAACAACAGTCGGCAGGACAGATACGCGACTGTGAAAGCGACTCAGACCGTCGAGAGCGCGTCGAAGGCGTCCGCAGCCGTCCGCGTTCCTTTCGAGATGAGCACGTCGCCGCCGCGCAGTTCGGCGTCCGAGTCCGCGACCAACAGCCAGCCGTCACCGGGACGGCGAATCGCGATCACCGACATCGTCGACTCGACGTCGGGAACGCCCGCGACCACAGCGGTCCCGTCGAGTTCGCTCTCGGGTTTGACCTCGACTCGCGTAATGATCTCGTCGCTCTCTTGAACCGCCTGCTGGACGACCGGGTGGACGTCGATATCCCGAAGGACGCCCTCGCTGATGTCGACCGCCGCGTCGCTTATTACCTCCGTGCTGGTTCCGAGGCGAATGAGCCCACGCAAGACAACCGGATTGTCCGCATCTGCGGCCGCGCGCAACGTCCACGCCTCGAATCGTGACTGCATCGCGTCGACTTCGACCTCGAGGTTACGAACTTCCTCTGCTAACTCTGCGCTGTCGAACAAGACGCTGCTGTAAGCCAGATCGACCGCTAGCTCGGAGAGGTTCTTCATGTGGACGATCGTATCGACCGCTCGCTCGAGATCCGGAATACCCGGGTCGTCGATCGTCGGGGGCTCGAACGTCTCACCGGTGAGTTCCGTACAGACCTCACCGATCGCCGGGTCGGGTCCGCGAAGGAGCGCGACGTCATCTCCCTCGATGGTCGTCTCCGGCCCGGGATTGAGCAGCCACTCGTCCCCGCGACGGAGGGCAATCACGCGAACGCCCGTTTCGGACTCGAGGTCGATATCCGCGAGCGTTCGACCTGCGTACGCGGAGTTCGGGTCGACGACGCCTCGAACGAGGGTTTCGGCGGCTTCCGGAAGCGCCGCCCGCATCGCATCGGGCAGTCCCATCTCCTCTAAGACGATCTTCGCGATGTCGCCGGCCGCATCGCTGATCGAGTCCGTTGCCGCGACGATCCCTAACACCGGCGCGAGTTCTTCAGCGTCCGCCGGCTTCCGGACGGCCATCATAAGGCTCATCCGCGCGCGAAGCTCGAGGACGTTCATTCGCTCTTCTAAGCGCAATACTTCGTGTGCGAGGTCCGCGTTTCGGTGAAGGACGGCCGAATACGAGAGGTCGATGAGCAACTCTGCGGTGTCTTTCATCTCGACGAGGACGTCCTTGACGCTGACGGGCTCGTACTCGACCGATGCCGACGACGCTTCGCCCTCGAGCGGGTCCATACGCGAAACCCCGTCCCGTACCGAAAAAAGCGTTTCCCGCGACTCGCCATATTCGCCCCGGATTTTCACCAACTGCGACAATCGCCACTAGAACTGCCTTCCGACACGGTTTTGCCCCGCCACGAAGAAGCCACGAGCAATGCTCGACCGGACTTATCTTCGCGAGAACCCCCAAGAGGTACGCGACGCGCTCGAGGCCCGCGGTGCAGACGTCGACCTCGACGACCTCCTCGAGATCGACGAACGGTGGCGAGAACTGAAAGCTCGCGGTGACGAACTGCGCCACGAGCGCAATCAGGTCACCCAACGAATTGGCGAATTAGTCGCCGACGGCAAACAGGACGAAAAGGACGAGGCGATCACCCAGTCGAAGGAGCTGAAAGCCGAAATCGAGGACGTCGAAGCCGAAGCCGCCGAGTTGCGCGAGGAACTCGACGAGCGAATGCTCGAGGTTCCCCAACTCCCAGACGAAAGCGTCCCGAAAGGGGTCGACGAGCGCCACAACGTCGAGGACCGGCGCTGGGGCTTCGAGGACCTCCGCGTCGACGCCGACGAAATCACCCCCCACTACGAACTCGGCGAGAATCTCGACATCATCGACGAAGGCCGCGGCGCGAAGACGACGGGCTCTGGCTTTTACTTCCTCAAAGGCGACGGCGCACGACTCGAGCACGCCCTCGTCCAGTTCATGATGGACGTCCACCGCGAGCAGGAGTACGTCGATCTCTTCCCGCCGATTCCCGTCTCGAGCGAATCGATGCGCGGCACCGGCCAGCTCCCGAAGTTCGCGGACGACGCCTACCGACTGGGCGCCAGCAACGAAGAGGACTACGACGACGACGACCTCTGGCTCTGTCCGACCGCGGAGGTTCCCGTCACCAACATGTACGCCGACGAGATCCTCCTCAAAGACGACCTCCCGCTCAAACACCAGGCCTACACCCCGAATTTCCGCCGGGAGGCCGGCGAACACGGCACCGAAACCCGCGGCATCGTCCGCGTCCACCAGTTCAACAAGGTCGAACTCGTCAACTTCGTCGAACCCGAGGAAAGCTATGACCGACTCGAGGAGCTCCTCTCGGAAGCCGAAGAAGTCCTGCGCCGACTGGAACTTCCGTATCGCATCCTCGAACTCTGTACCGGCGACCTGACCTTCGCGAGCGCGAAGACCTACGACATCGAAATCTGGGCCCCCGGCGACGACATGGATGTCGGCCCCGAAGAAGGCGGCCGCTGGCTCGAGGTCTCGAGCGCGTCGAACTTCGAGGACTTTCAGGCCCGACGCGCCGGGCTGCGCTATCGCCCTGAGCGCCACGAGTCGGCCGAGTACCTCCACACCCTGAACGCCTCGGGGCTCGCACTCCCCCGCGTGATGGTCGCGATCCTCGAGTACTACCAGAACGACGACGGCACGGTGACGATCCCCGAACCGTTGCGGCCGTACATGGGCGGCCAGGAGGTCATCGAGGGCCACGAGAAGGTCGGCGAGGCCGCACTCGGTGCGGGCGAACGAGAGTAACTCATTTCGCCCCGGTCGACGACGAGCGTTCCTGTCGAACACAGTAACAATCTTCTCACCGGTTCGATCGCTATCCGAATGTCGGACGACCTAACCACCGCTGTGTCATGGCCACGGTCACTCGAGTACCGAAGCGACGAGCAGTGGCTGGCGTTCGTCCTCGACTCGAGTTGAGCATGAACGAAGCGCCCATAGTGAGGTGGATTGGTCAACTCACCCGCCAGAACCCTGACTACCAACTCGGTTGGAGCGGGTCAGCCTAAGAGAGACAACCGAACGAACCGTCGACTATCGGCGACGGGTCAGTACTGCACCCAACGATTCGCGAACGTCCGAAGGTGAACACGAACGCCGTGCTCGAGGGCAGGTGCTGACTGGCGTGGCAAAAACGGTGCGCGAAGCGCACTCGAAGAGAAAAACGGGCCTTAGATGTAGTCGATACTCGGCGGCAACTCGAGCTTCATGCCCTTGCGCTCGCGGATCTCCATGATCTTTTCGCGCTGGAGGGAGTCGGACATGACCTCGAAGCCGGCGTTCTCGGTGTTCCAGGCGGCGCGACCTTCGGTCGCGGAGCGGATGTCGCTCGCGAAGCCGATCATCTCGTCGACGGGTGCGATACCCTCGACGACCATGAGGTCACCCTCCTGGTACATGTCGTCGACGCGGCCACGTCGACCCTGGATCTCGCCGGAGGCGGCACCCATGTGGTCGTTTGGCACGTCGATACGAGCGTCCTGCATCGGCTCGAGCAGCTTGATCCTCCCGTCGATCAGCGCCTTGTGGAGCGCGTTTCGGGTTGCCGGAATGACCTGTGCCGGGCCGCGGTGAATGGTGTCCTCGTGGAGTCGAGCGTCGTGGAGTCGAATGAGGGTCCCCTGAACCGGCTCGTTCGCGAGCGGCCCGTTGTCGAGGGCGTCCTCGAATCCCTCGATCACGAGTTCCATCGTCTCGTTCAGGTGCTGAATCCCCTTCGTATCGTCGATGAGGATGTTCGTCCCGTGGATGTGCTCGACTTCCTGGGAGTCGTCTTTGTCCATGCCGGCCTCTTGCAGAGCCTCTCGACGCTCCTGCTCTGGCATGTCCATCGACGCCTCGCCCAGCTTGATCGTGTCGACGAGTTCGTCCGACATCGGCTCGACGGAGACGTAGAAACGGTTGTGGCGGTTCGGCGAGATGCCTTCGATCTCGTCGCTTGGCTGCTGGGACTGCTCGCGGTAGACGACGATCGGTTCACCGGTGTTGACCGGAATGCCCTGGTTCTTCTCGATACGCTGGGTGATGACCTCGAGGTGGAGTTCACCCTGTCCGGAGATCAGGTGCTCGCCGGTGTCCTCGTTGATCGTAATCTGGATCGTCGGGTCCTCCTTGGAGACCTGGCGCAGCGTCTCGATGAGCTTTGGGAGGTCGTCCATCGTCTGGGCCTCGACGCTCTTTGTAATGACCGGTTCCGAGATGTGCTCGATCGACTCGAACGGCGTCATCTCGACGGAAGAGACCGTCGAGCCCGCGATGGCGTCTCGCAGGCCGGTGACGGCTGCGATGTTCCCCGCGGGAACGTTGTCGACTTCCTCGCGCTCGCCACCCATGTAGATCCCGACGGACTGGACGCGGTTCTTGCCCGCGGTCCCGGAGACGTAGAGCTCCTGGCCCTTCTCGAGCGTTCCCGAGAAGACACGACCGGAGGCGATTTCGCCGGCGTGTGGGTCCATCCCGATGTCGGTGACCATGAAGACGACCTCGCCGGATTCGTCGACGAGGCGCATGCCCTCTGCGAGTTCAGATTCGTCGTCACCACGCCAGATGCGTGGGATACGCCGTGGCTGCGCGTCGACGGGGTTCGGGAAGTGCTCACAGACCATGTCGAGTACGACGTCCGACAGCGGCGTCTTCTCGTGGAGTTTCTGGCGCTTGTCGGCGCGCTCGAGTTCCATGATCTCGGCGAAGTCCATGCCGGTGGCCTGCATCGACGGCATCGAGACACCCCACTTGTACAGTGCGGAACCGAAGCCGACGGTGCCGTCCTCGACGGAGACGGTCCAGTCGTCGATGTCGTCCATCTCCTCGGTCATGCCACGAATGAGTTCGTTGACGTCGTTGATGACCGAGACGAGGCGCTGTTGCATCTCCTCGGGACCTTCCTGCAGTTCGGAGATCAGACGGTCGACCTTGTTGATGAACAGGGTCGGCTTGACGCCCTCGCGGAGTGCCTGTCGCAGAACCGTTTCGGTCTGTGGCATGGCACCCTCGACGGCGTCGACGACGACGAGCGCACCGTCGACGGCGCGCATCGCACGGGTCACGTCGCCACCGAAGTCGACGTGGCCGGGCGTGTCGATGAGGTTGATGAGGTGGTTGGTATCCTCGTACTCGTGGGTCATCGAAACGTTCGCCGCGTCGATGGTGATCCCACGTTCTTGTTCGTCTTCTTCCGTGTCCATCGCGAGCTGTTCGCCGGCAGTCTCGTCGGAGATCATGCCGGCACCAGCGAGGAGATTGTCAGAAAGGGTTGTTTTTCCGTGATCGACGTGAGCGGCGATGGCGATGTTCCGGATGTTCTCCGGTTCGTCCATCAACCGTTCACACTCTTGGACGATTTTCTTGCGTCGGCCCATATACATCCTATTATCGGTAGCGGGGTCAAAAGGGTAGTGTTTCGTCGCCGCTCGAATCCGTCGGATTCGCGCACGTTACGCCATAATTTCCAATCTGGGTGAGTGAATAACATGCAGCCTGTAAAGACGAAACGACGGGATTCGAACGCGTGAATACAACGTCGAGGAACGACCACTTACCCATCAGTAATCGGACAGTACGAGCGCAAAAGACATAGGGCGGCAGAACGTGATACAGATACCCATGGATCTCCGCGTACAGGGTGCAGGGCCGACTTCTCCGTTCCTCGGGGCCCGTGACCTCTTCGAAACGGAACACGATCTCTCGTTGCCCGTCCACGTCCACCTCCGAGACGACCCAGACGAACGAACCTGGGCCGGACACTACGACGACCGACACGTCCTGAACATCTCGAAGCAAGCCGCCTCGAGCGCGATGGCTCGCGAACTTGCCCTTCACGAGTTCTCCCATATGGCCAGGTACGAGCAGGCCCACCCTTCCCACACTCAATCGACAGAAGAGGTTCTCTACCTCGGGTTGGCCGGCAAGAGCGTCGAGCGCCGAAAGCTCTCGCATTGCTACCAGATCGCAAATCACATGAAGGATATCTACGCCGACGACATCACGCTCACCGTCGGTCCCGGCGAAAAACTCCTGTCGTTCCTCGAGTCCAGCCTCGCGATGGCCGTCGCCGACCGACCCGAGACGCCGTCTCGGTCAGGACTCACGCGCCGCTCTGCGAGTGCAGATCCGGATATCACGGCCGTCAACGCCGCGTTCGCGCTCGCACTGGCCGAACGTCACGACCTCGTCGAGGACGACCACCGACTGTACGATCTCGCGTACGCCGCCGCGATGGACGCGCCGAGCGTCGACTTCGAGGGGTTCAAACGCCGCTTTCGCGAACTCGTCGCGAATCCGGACTCGAGTACGTATCGACAGATGCTCGTCGATGCGACCCGCGCATACGTCGATAACGGTGGAGTCACAGGAGAGTAACCGCCGTTTCGCACCTGCTGAAAGTGACGCCCTCCGACCGAAACCGGTCTCCGTCCGTCACACCCGCTCTGCATTTCTGTCTGTTCGACAAGACGTCGTGTTTCACGAACGCTCCGAAACGATCGAGACAGGCTCACAAACGGACACACTGTCCCAACGAGCCCGAACATTTAATGTTCCACCCGCCGATGTGTGGAATATATCGATGAGTTCGCGAGACAGCTGGGGTGAGACGACCAGCGAGGGGAAGTTTACCAAAACGTTGTCACAACTGAAACGTTCGGGTGCAAGCGTCCTCGTCGTCGGTGCCGTCGATACTGACTACCGCCGAGATATTTGTCACCGTCTCCTGGGCCAATCGGCTGCCCAGTCACGCCATCGTGTTCTGGTCTCTACCCTCGGCCGACCGTACCGAACCACCGACGTGCTCGACGCAGCGCAACTGTCGTCCGACCCCCTCGAACTCATCAGCTACGAAACACACGCCCGGAGCGTCAGTACCGACAACAACGAGTCTACGTTCGAGGAACGTTCGTCGCCTGCGCTCGAGCAAACACCCGCGAGAACGACGTCACTTACCGACCTCGCCGTCGAAATATCGAGGGCGGTCGACACGCTCGAGGCGAGCAACGACGGATTCGAACCCGCAGCCCTCCGCGTCGGTGTCGACTCACTGGTGCCACTGCTCGAGGAATACGGCGTCGAACGTGTTTTCAAGTTCGTGCATCTGACCACCGGCAAAGTACAGGACTCAAGCGGCATGATCCACTATCACCTCCCACTCGAGCGCGACGCAGACGCCGTCTCCCTTCTCGAACCACTGTTTGACATCGTCGTCGAGCTTCGCGAACGAGACGGAGCGTTCCAAGAACAGTGGTCGATCAACGAGGGTAACCGCAGTTCCGGTTGGATCTCGCGCGAGTAGTCGCCGCACCACCACCCGAGTCGTCTACTGTGCACCAGCACGACGCCAGTCCGAATCGTCCTCGCCATGAAACCGAAGTTCAAACGGACCAACGATGGAATCGTCATTATCGATCCGATCGAGCGACATCGCTATCGGCTCACGACACAGACGACGGTGTCGCCAACACCCGTACGCACTGGTCGTCTCGAGTATCCGGTCGATGCAGCGGTCGAGATATCGACGAACACGATCACGCTCCCGACGAACAAGCACGTCTACATCCGAGACGAGAGTGGCGCGATGGTCGCCGAGGCGAAACCGCCGAACCCGACGTCGATGCCTGCCGGACAGTACACACTCGAACTCTCCGCCTCCCTGAAAATCTACCTCGAGGCAACGGGGAGTGCGTACGTCTACTTCGACGCGGATCAAACACACATCGCCTTTGGCGACGAAACGCGCGTCGTCGTCGGTGCCCGGTCGTATCACACGCGCCCAGCACAACAGATCACGACGACGACAGCACCGACGGACGTCATGACGGCCGTCTCCGCATTCGGGTCCGCACTGAAGACGCTCGAGGCCGATCGATCGTATCCAACCCTTCGTGGACATCCGCCCTCACTGAAGATCGGTGACGAAGTAGCGATTCCAGACTCGCTCGACACACCGGACACGGGCGTGGAAATTGCAATACAGCCCACACACCGACAGCTGTTTCCAGTGGTGTCACTGGCATACTATCTCGGCGCGTCGGTCGTCCCCGGTCCCAGCCCACAACTCACTACCGACCGCGGCTTCGAGTATCCACTCGATACGGGGGAATCCTTCGAACGAACGGTCGGGCGGGTGTTGAAGCACGTGTTCTTCCTCGATTGCATCGTTCGGACGGCGGGAATCACCCCGCTGCCCCTCGCCGAGCGGCCGGCCGTCGAATCCCATCTCCCGTTCGATATCGACGCACTCTACGACGAGCCACTGGCGGTGCAACTCGAACGCTACCTCGAGGTCCCGCATTCGGTGATCGCAGACCACATTCCCGAGTGGCGCCTCGAGGTCCACTGTCGTCCAACTCCAGATCGGGCCCCGTTCCTCCCGTTTATCGCGAACGACCTCGCACTCGTCCAGACGACCGATAACGACGTCACGCAGCGATCTACGTCGACACAACAGCGACGGGCAGTTGCTGACTTCACTCGGTCGGGAACCACCGACAATCGCCACGAACGTGGTGGAACCGAGTCCTCGAGTGAGAATATTCCGACGACGGGAAAGACAGTACAGCAGGTGTGGCAGCGCGCAAGCGAGAGTGCGCTCCGGAGTACGACACCGCTCTCGGCATTTTACAACAACGTCGATCGACGACCTGGAGCGGATCCAATCGAGATCGACGTCGTCTGCACCGACGAGCGGATGTCAGACGAACTCGAGACCGTAAACGGCGTCTACGGAACTCACGAGGAACTTCCCTTCGACGTGACCGTCTCCTACGACGTCACCGTCGCAGAACTCGAGGCGATCCTCTCGAGCAACGGTGACTTCTTCCACTATATCGGCCACATCGACGCCGATGGGTTTCAGTGTACAGATGGCGTCCTGAGCGCGGAGACCGTCGACCAAGTCGGTGCGAAGGCGTTCATCCTCAACGCCTGTCAATCCCACGAACAGGGGATTCACTTGATCGAATCGGGAAGTATTGGTGGCATTACGACCCGTGGCGACGTCGTCAACGACGGAGCCATCAACGTCGGCAGCGTTGTCGCACACCTCTTGAACCACGGATTCTCACTCTACGCTGCGCTCAATCTCGCACGAAAGGAAAGCACCGTCGCGGGCCAGTATCAGATCGTCGGCGACGGAACGACGACGATCGCTCAGCCAACGACCGGCGTACCAGCACTGTGCGTGTTTCACGACGAGATAGACGATGCCGCCAGTGCTGACGAACTCACCGTTTCGCTCGAAACCTACGAAGGCGCTGGGACGAAAAAGGGGAGTGTCGTTACATCCCATTTAGAGCCTATCAAGTCGTACTACTTGCACCCTAAACGAATCGAATCGATCTCCGCGACACCCCAACAGCTCGAGGACTTTCTCCGATTGAAAGAGACACCGCTTCTGGTCGACGGTGAAATACACTGGAGTGACGACGTAACTGAGCGACTCTAGCACTCAGTTACGGTCCCGGGTAGAATTCCATATTCGCAGCAGCGGTTCCCGCCTGTGAGAGGGCGAGCAATATTGTGAACAGAACGCCAATCATTCGTGGGTGATTCTTTAGGTGCGTGGTAAGGTCCGTCATGGTGCAATAGATACATCGTCCCAGCGTGGAATAAATTTTTCTGAAAAATTCTCACAAGTAAACCCAGAGTGGAACCACTCTCCCGAGTTGTATCAAGAACACAGTCAGTTGTGTTCACGAGGATGTTCGACGGGGCAATCTCCGTACCGACGGCATCGAAAGATTTCTCTCGAGAAGAGCTGGCGTCGAGAGAGAAAATATCGCGTCGGAGTTAGCGTGCTGCTGCCGCAACGCGCTCT
The DNA here is from genome assembly GCF_900108095.1 of Natronorubrum sediminis. Taxonomy (NCBI): domain Archaea; kingdom Methanobacteriati; phylum Methanobacteriota; class Halobacteria; order Halobacteriales; family Natrialbaceae; genus Natronorubrum; species Natronorubrum sediminis. The sequence goes on along the minus strand of NZ_FNWL01000003.1, from coordinate 68,128 downwards.
TTTTCTTCTTTCTGACTCACAGCGTACGTCTGGACGTCGTAGTTAGACGCGCCGATGAGCTGACTCGCGATAGCCTCTGCGGCCGGCGTCGGCGTTTTGAACGAGTCGTTGTAGACACCCTCTGCGAGGAACTTGAGCGCCTGGTCGACTCGTCGCTGAGGTGCGACGTCGACAGCTTTCGGAACGGAGATACCACCGTATTTCAGGCGGACGGTCTCCTCACGCGGAGCTGCGTTCTCGACAGCGGTGACGAGTACCTGAATCGGGTTTTCGTCGACCCGCTCGTTGATGAGTTCGAACGCATCGCGGACGTGATTGAGCGTCTGTTGTTTCTTCCCCGTGTTCTCCTCGGTCTGCATCAGTCGGTTGATGAAGCGCTCGACGATGGAGACCTGAGACTTCTTGAACTGTTTGCCGGCGTGTCGACCGGCGGTGTGAGCGACCGGCGTGACCGTGATGTAGCGTTCGGTCGAGGGATCTTCGTACGCGATTTCGTCGATATCCCACGTGCCGAACAACTGTGCGCCCACGTCTGCGCCGCCAGCAGGGGCGTCTGGATCTGGTTGATCTTCTGTCGCCATGATTATCGCACCGGTTTCTCTGCGTTTCCGCGAACGAGTTCTTTCAGCGCGACGCCGTTGACCTTGTCGACCTTGTAGTTGACACCGGAAAGGTCACCCATCGCACGACCCTTCGCCCCACCGATACCGGCGATGGTGACTTCGTCGTGTTCGTCGATGAACGAAATGGCACCGTCACCGGGACAGAACGCGGTGACCTGCTTTCCGTTCTTGATGAGCTGCACTCGGACGCACTTTCGAATCGCCGAGTTGGGCTGTTTCGCTTCGATGCCGACCTTTTCGAGGACGATACCGCGAGCCTGTGGGGCACCCTCGAGCGGGTCCGACTTCTCTCGAAGTCCACGTGCACGGCGCGCGTAGTCAGAGTCGGACCACCGCTGATTCTGGCGGTCCTTCTTGAGCTTGCGCGCGGCGTATTTGCCGTTTGCCATGCACGTCGGTATCCGACGGAGGCACTTAAGCGTCCCCTTTTGGAGTCGGACGTTACGCCTCGAGAACGCTCGACGTACCCCCCTCGAGGAATCTGAGCGCGTTTCAGAACGACTCGAGTTACGGACAGAGCACGGCGTAGCGCGCCTCGGCGGACAGGAGGTATCCGAACGGTTGCCGATCCGTTTCCCCTCGTACGAATGCTTGTGAACGACGGATCCCGACGGGGAGAAGTTGAATAAGCTCGTCGAAACCCAGATTCGCCCGCTGTTGCTGATTGGCATTCCAACAGATTCTCGAGTGAGAACGCGGCTCAAAACAAACGTACGCGACTGCACGCAGACCGACTCAGATCAACTGCACATCGTCGAACCCAAAATGGCGATCCGCGAGGGTACGCGCCCGCTCGATCGTCTCGCCGCCCGAACCGATCGCAACGCCGCGATCTTCGTCTGCGACCTCGACGTAGGCGACGAGGTCGTCGTTTTCGCTGACGGTTACGTTATACACCGCAGCGGGTGCGAGCGCGTTCGCAACGAACGTTTCGGGATCATCCGCGTCTTCGACGAGCCGAACCGATTTGTCGACTCGATCCTCGAACTGCGTAACGTTCTGGCCGCCCGGACCAATCGCCTCGCCCATCTCGCCGCTGTTTACGACGATCAGTAGCTTCTCATCGTCGACGAGACAATCCCGTCCCGTCGTCTCCGTCACGTCTTCGAAGGCCGCGAGGTACTGACGTGCCTCGTCCTCGAGGGTGACGCCCATCAGTCAGCTTGACTACTCGGACCGGTCGATCCCATCCGCAGGTCGACGTCCCCGGTTCCGAGCTTGATCGGTTTGCCGACGATAACGTTCTCGGTAACGCCGTCGAGTTCGTCGATCTCGCCGTGGATCGCCGCGTTCAGGAGGTGATTGACCGTAACCTCGAATGCCGCACGTGCGAGGACGGAGTCTTTCGATCCGGAAATGCCGTGGCGACCGATCGACTCGATCGTCCCCTCGTTGGTCATCATGTCGGCGACGAGCATCAGGTGCCGAACGTTCACGTCGTCGAGACCCTGCTCGGCCAGCGTGTTGTTCGTCTCCTCGATGATCGCTTCGCGAGCTGCCTCGATACCAAGATTTCGATGGATCTCGTGGATGTTGTTACACGTCGTTCTCGAGGCGTCGATACCCTCGATCTCGAGGGCGTCACCGAAGGCCGACCCTTCCGTATAGAGGACGAACTCCTCGCCGTCCTCGAGTTCTTCGCGGCGAATAACGACGCGGGAAATCTCTTCGATTCCCTTGAACGTGATGTCACGCAGTTCTTCGACTAACTGCAGGAGGTCTCGGTACGACGGCTCTTCCGGACCGAACTGAATCTCGGTTCCCTGCTGAACCGTGCTCACGCCGAGGTTGTCCTCGATTATCTCGGCAACCTCGTCGGGCGTGATCATGCGCTCTTCTAACGTGTCCTCGTTGAGCGAGATCTGAACCCGCATGTCGGCGACGTTCGTCGAGACGTCACCGAGTGCGAGAATCTTCGTCGCCTCGAGTTTCCAGACGACTTCGTGAGCGTTCTCGCGTTCGGTGGCGTATTCGTCTTCCAGATAGACCGTCATCATCGGCGTATCCGGGGTCTTCCGCGCGTCGACGAGTTCGATGAGGCGTGGGAGCCCCTGAGTCACGTCGATCTCCGCAACACCGGCGTAGTGGAACGTGTTCATCGTCAGCTGCGTTCCGGGTTCGCCGATCGACTGCGCCGAGACGGTTCCAACGGGATCGAGTGGGTCGACACGCGTATCGACGTAGCGCGTTTCGACGGCTTTCGCGAGTTCGTCGGCGTCTTCGACCGTCGCGTCGTCTCGCGATTCGATCGTCTCGTAGACCTCGTCTTTGAGTCGTCGCGGAAGGTCGGCGTCCTCGACGACGGCGATCGTGTCGTCGCTCACGTCGTAGTCGACCTCAGTCATCGGAGGTCACCTCCGTTCCCTCGAGGCGATCATCCGCGTGCTCCGAGAGGTTCGTCAGTTGTGGCTTCGTACCGAGGAAGTCGTCTCGGTCGGCCTCGGAGTCGAACTCCGAATCGAGTACGCGCGTCGCGATCTCGTCAACATCGATGGTGTTGTCCGTTCCAGATGAAACGCGAACCGGCGAGGTGCCGTCCTCGCCGAACTCGAATTGGACGATGGTGTCCGAGGTGTCTCGGACCGTCCCGTCGTATTGGGTCTCGAGTTCGGAGAGGGCGTTGATCAGACGACGCTGGAGGTACCCGGACTTCGAGGTCCGGACTGCCGTGTCGACCAGGCCCTCGCGGCCACCCATCGCGTGGAAGAAGAACTCCCGGGGCGTCAGGCCGCTGGTGTAGGAGTTCTCGACGAACCCGTGTGCCTCCGCGGAGAGGTCGTTTGGCTCGTAGTGACTCAGTGTTCGATCCTCGTAGCCACGGTTGATGCGCTCTCCTCGGACTGCCTGCTGACCGACTGCACCGGCCATCTGTGTCAGGTTGAGCATCGACCCACGCGCACCGGAGTTTGCCATGACGACGGCCGGATTGTCGTCCTGGAAGTGCTCGTCGGCGATGTTCCCTGCATTGTCACGCGCACGCGAGAGCGTTTGCATGATCTTCATCTCGAGGGTCTCGTCGATCGTTCGACCGGGGAGACTCTCGAGGTCGTTGTTCTCGTAGGCTTCGATGAGTTCCTCGACACGATCGTTCGCGTCCTCGATCGTCTCGTCGATTCGAGACTGTGCTTCCTCCGGGATCGTCTCGTCGTCGATCCCGATCGAGAACCCGAAGTGCATGATCGCACGCATTGCGAGCGTCGAAATCTCGTTGATGAAGATTCGCGAGCGAGTGTTGCCGTACTCTTTCGTGATCGTGTCGACAATTTCGCCGCCGAACTCGCCGACTTCGTCCTCGGCGATCGTTCCCTCGAGGAGTTGCCCGTCTTCGACGACGACCTGATCGCCGACGGTCCCGGTGAACTCGAGATTGAGGTCGTCGGGGAGGAGTTCGGAGAAGACGTCGTGGCCGGTCCAGAACGGTTCGTCTTCGTCGTCGATTCCGCTGGGTTCCGGCAGTTCGTCGATCCGGGTCGCCCGAAGCAAGTCGAGCGCCTGCGTCTCGTTGAACCGCGGGTTGTCGTGCGTGAGCAGGTACGTTCCCGAGATGTGGTCCTGAATCGCGCCGATGATGTTCTCACCGAAGCGGGGGCTCAGGATCTGTTCTTGGACGCGCATGAGGACGCGGGCCTCCGCGCGGGCTTCCTCGTTCTGGAGGGCGTGCATGTTCATCTCGTCGCCGTCGAAGTCAGCGTTGTACGGCGGACAGACGACGGTGTTGAGTCGGAACGTCTTGTACGGCATGACCACGACCTCGTGGGCCATGATCGACATCCGGTGGAGCGACGGCTGGCGGTTGAAGATGACGATGTCACCGTCGATGAGGTGGCGGTTGACCTCCCACCCGGCTTTGACCTTCTCTGCGAGTTGCTCGCAGTTCTTCTCGGTCACCTTCAGTCGGCGACCGTCCGGCCGTCGGACGTAGTTCGCACCCGGATGGCCTTCCGGTCCGTTAGAGACGAACCGACGGGCGTCCTCGAGGTTGCGCTCGGTGACGTTCATCGTCTGGGTCATCTCCTTTGCGACACGGTCTGGAACCCCGACCTCGTTCAGCGAGAGGGTTGGGTCCGGCGAGATGACGGTCCGGGCCGAGAAGTTGACACGCTTCCCGGAGAGCGAGCCACGGAAGCGACCTTCCTTCCCTTTGAGACGCTGGGAGAGGGTCTTGAGCGGCCGTCCGGAGCGGTGTCGCGCTGGCGGCGTGCCCGAAATCTCGTTGTCCATGAAGGTGGTGACGTGGTACTGGAGCAGTTCCCAGAGGTCCTCGATGATCAGCTGTGGCGCACCAGCCTCACGGTTTTCCATGAATCGCTGGTTGATCCGGATAATGTCGACCAGTTTGTGCGTGAGGTCGTCCTCGGATCGCTGGCCGTTGTCGAGTGTAATCGACGGCCGTGCGGTGACCGGCGGCACGGGGAGGACGGTCAGGATCATCCACTCCGGCCGGGAGCGATCGGCGTCGATACCGAGGACCTGAATGTCCTCGTCCGGAATTGCTTCGAACCAATCCCGGATGTCACTCGGCATCAACTTGTTCGTGTCCTCTTCCGTGAGGTCAATGTCGAGTGCCTTCTCGATCGCCTTTCGCTGGCTCTCGCGCGGACGGAACGATCCCGAGAGGATCTCGTTAACTCGAGTGAGTTCGATCTCTGTCTTCTCGGCGAGTTCGTCCGGCGTCGTGCGTTCGATACCGGCTTCCTCGTCACCCTGCATCGCACCAGCGATGCGCTGGGAGTACTCGCTCGTCAGAACCTGTTGGACCTCGTAGTACGTCGTTGGTTTTTCGTGGTCGATGTCGTACTGGACCTCCCCACAGAACGGACAACGATCCTTCTTTCGAGCCTGTCGGATCGCGGCTTTGGTGACGTCGTTGAGGTCACGACCGAGCTTTCGAGACTCCGTGATGTCCGCTCGGAACTCCTCTCGTTCGTCCTCGGTGAGCAGGAGCTTCGAACACTCTCGGCAAGTCCCTCGCAGGAGTCGTCGAATGAGCTTCGTAAAGCCGACGTGGATGACCGGCGCGGCCAGTTCGATGTGCCCGAAGTGGCCGTTACAGGAACCGGAGTGTTTCCCGCAGGTCTTACACTCGAGGCCGGGATCGATCACGCCGAGGCGCGGGTCCATCAACCCCATGTCGATGGGGAACCCGTCGTCGTCGTAGGTGTCGGCGGTGATGATCTTCGTCGCGCTCATCTCCCGGTACTCCTCGGGCTCCATCAGCCCGAAGTTGATCGATCCGATATCTTTTGGTGTGCTGTGTTGCATTGTTTAAACGGCGTCTGCCAGTTCCAGTCGTGGCGCGATACCCAGTGCCTTCATCTCGTCCAAGAGAAGCTTGAACGCGTAGCTCATCTCGATCTCGTGGATGTCGGTCTCCTCGTCGCAGTTCGGACAGTAGACACGTCGTTGTTCGACGTTCTCGACCGCGCTCATCCCACACTGGCCACAGACGTTGATGAACTCGCGGTCGGACTCGTCGAGCAGTCGTTCCTTGAGCGTCATCGCGGCACCGTGGCCGATGAAGACGTCCCGTTCCATCTCACCGATACGGAGTCCACCTTCGCGGGCGCGACCCTCCGTTGGCTGTCGAGTGAGAACCTGCACGGGACCGCGCGAACGGGCGTGCAGTTTGTTCGAGACCATGTGGTAGAGTTTCTGGTAGAAGATAATCCCGACGAAGATTTCGGCTTCAATCTTCTCTCCCGTCACGCCAGAGTACATCGTCTCCTTCCCCGCGGAGTTGAAGCCGTTCTCCTCGAGACCGTCGCGAAGTTCATCCTCGTCCTCGCCGAGGAACGGCGTCCCGTCGACGCGTCGTCCCTCCATCGCGCCGAGTTTGCCGCCGATCATCTCGAGGATGTGCCCGACGGTCATCCGCGATGGCAACGCGTGTGGATTGAGGACGAGGTCGGGAACGACTCCCTCCTCGGTAAACGGCATGTCCTCCTGGGGTGCGAGGTGGCCGACGACGCCCTTCTGTCCGTGACGGGACGCGAACTTGTCCCCGAGTTCGGGGATTCGCTCGTCGCGCACGGAGACCTTCGAGAGCTTCGAGCCGTCCTCGCCTTCCATCAGCGTAACCGTGTCGACGACGCCGCTCTCTCCCGAGCGCATCGTAACACTGGTCTCCCGACGCTTCTGTGGTGAGAGGCCGCCCATGTCGTCGGGTTCCTCCAGGAATCGCGGCGGAGAGGTTTTGCCGAGTAGCACGGAGTTCTCGTCGACGGTCGTTTCCGGATTCACGAGGCCGTCCTCGTCCAAGTGGGCGTAGGCTTCCTCACCGCGTGCGCCACGGACGTCCTGGCTCGGGATTTCGAAGCGGTCCTCCTGACCACCGGGGTAGCGTCGTTCCTCGCCCTCGTAGGTCCGGAAGAAGTGCGAGCGCGCGAGTGCACGCTCGACGCTGGCTTTGTTCATGACCAGCGCGTCCTCGATGTTGAACCCCTCGTAGCTCATCACGGCGACGACGAAGTTCTGGGCGGCCGGACGGTCGTCGAACCCAATCTGCTCCGTCGTCTGCGTCTTGACCATCGAAAGCTGCGGGTAGTGCAGCAGGTGCTGGCGCGTGTCCGGGCGAATTCGGTAGTTCGCACTCGGTAGTCCCAGCGACTGTTTGACCATCCCCGCCCCCATCGTAATACGCGGGGAGGCGTTGTGTTCTGGGTACGGAATCATCCCCGCACCGATCCCGAAGATGAGTTGAGGATCGATCTCGAGGTGCGTGTGTTTCTCGGTCAGATCGTCTTCGTCGACGGCGACGTAGATGTCCTCTTCTTCCTCGGCGTCGATGAACTCGATGTAGCCGTGCTCGACTAAGTCCTCGAACTCGAGGTCGTCGTCCTGGAGTGCCTCGATCTCCTGTTGGGAGATCCGTGGCTCGCCGTCTTCGACAACCAGCAGTGGTCGGCGTGCTCGGCCGGCGTCTGCGTTGACGATCACTTCACGCGTCCGCTCTTTCACGGAGACGTTGACCATCTCGCTGACGTCGCCGATGCGTCGTGATTCGCGAATCTGTTCGGCCAGTTCGTGTGGATCTGGGTGGGTCCCCACCAGCGATCCGTTGACGTAGACTTTCGCTTCTCGCTCTTGGCTGCTCATAGTTGATTAGTCGTCTGCGGTCGATCGCTCGATGCCCTCGAGGCCCGGAATGCCCTCGACGCCCATCGATGCCAGTTCTCGTTTGAGTTCCTGTTCGTCCTCGACGTTCTGGGAGAGTTCCATCGCCTGCGCGAAGTTCTTCACTAGCCCACAGTTCGGTCCCTCAGGCGTCTCGGAGGGACAGATGCGACCCCACTGGGTCGCGTGTAAGTCCCGCGCCTCGAAGTGTGGCTGTGAACGCGACAGCGGCGATCGCAGACGGCGAAGGTGGCTGAGCACGCCCATGAAGTCCGTTCGATCGACCAGTTGTGAGACACCGGATCGACCACCGACCCAGTTGCCAGTCGCGATCGGGTGCTCGAGGCGCTCCGTGAGCACGTCCGAGCGAACCACCGTCGAAACGGAGAGGTTCCGGTTTCGCATGTTCGCTCGCTCGAGTTGGTACTTCACGTCCCGTGCGAGTTTGTTCAGCGCCGTTCGGAACAGATCCTTCATCAGGTCGCCACTGACCTTCAGTCGCTTGTTCGCGTAGTGGTCCTTGTCGTCCGAATCGCGACGGCCCAAGGCGAGTTCGAAACAGGCTTCGGCCATCCGACAGAGATAGTGTGCTTTGTTGATTCGGACGTCTTCTTCCTCGACGCCGTCCTCGTGGAGGTGCGGGAGAAGATATCGGTCGATGACGTAGTTCGCACGTTTGAGCTGGTAGTTCTTGCCCTGGCCGGAGGCGACGCGTTTACCGAGTTCCTCGATCGCTTCTTCCTCGGTCTGAACCTCCGCTTCCTCGAGGTTCTCGAGCATGTACTTGACGACCTCGGGGTCGTTCGAGACCTTGTGAACGATCTCTTCGTCGCTCTCGAGTCCGAGTGCGCGCACGAGCGTGACGAAGTTGATCGAGCCCGAGACCGAGGGGAAGGAAACCTCGAGGAGCCCGTCTCGCGTTCGTTCACACAGCACGAGGGCTCGATAACCACGGCGCTGGGAGAACGTCTTGGCGACCTGAATCTCGTCGCCGTACTTCGTGTCGTACTCTGCGAGGATCTTGTTCGGCGCGAGGTCCTCGCTGGTCATTAGCACGCGCTCGGAGCCGTTGACGATGAAGTAGCCGCCGGGATCGGCAGGATCCTCGCCAATTTCGATCAGTTCTTCGTCGGAGAAGCCGGCAATGTTACACTTATCGGAGCCGACCATAATCGGCATCCGACCGATCTTCGTCTCCGTCGAGTCGACGACGCGCTGGTCACCCTCCTCGCCCTTGACGATCGACATTTCCATGAAGACCGGCGCGGAGTACGTGATGTTGCGGAGTCGAGCCTCCTGCGGGTAGAGCAGTTCTTCGGAGCCGTCTGCTTCCCGAACTCGAGGCGTGACGACGCGAACGTCGCCGAGTTTGACGTGAACCGGTTCTTCGCCCTCTTTATCGCCAATGTCCGTATCGATCGTCTCCTTCTCGTCGACCACCCGTTGCATCCCCCGGTTGAGGAAGGAGTTGAACGAACGGTAGTGGTGTTCTGCGAGTCGTTCCTTCGAGAAGTATTCGCGTGAAATGTCGCGTCGTTTTGATCTGTTCAGTTCAGTTGCCATTATTCCACCACAAGTCGATATACGACTGCTTGGTCAGTTGTCCGTGAGTCCCGAACGATTTTGATGACGTCTCCGACCTCCGCTTCGTCCGGCAAGGCTGAATCGGTGCGCTTGATTTTCGGTAAGTCTGTACGGTCGATGTCATACTCGGTCAGGACACCCTCGAGGACGTCCTCATCGAGCACAGTGTGCTCCGGTACGAGTTCGTGTTGGCTTACGTCTACCATGTGTTGAGGTTGATGTGCATGTGGGCTATCGGGAGAGAAACGGCTGTCACGGGATACTACAGGAAGATACCGGCGGGACGCATTTAACGGTTTCTAACTCGAGCGGAAGCAGTAGCTAGCCGACCGGGCAACCCTGATCGAAGGTGCCGATCACATCTGCTACTATCCCAGTATCAGTTAAATTCCTTGTGGAGCATGTGTAGCAGTGACAAAGTGCGTCGATGTGCCGGCGTCGTGTCCCGATTCCCCGTACCACACGGCACTCGATTGGAAAGCCTTAATACCGTCACCGGGAAACGATGTGTTGTAAGCCCGGATGGTGTAGTGGCCCATCATACAACCCTGTCACGGTTGTGACGCGGGTTCAAATCCCGCTCCGGGCGTCTTCTTCCGCGAACAATTCTACCGAGCACCGCGTAGCGTGTGCTCGTCATCCGTGAGCGGAATAGACGACACGAAGCGGAATTTGAAACAGGGAGTGGAGCGAAGCGACCGTGGTTCAAATCCCGCACTGGGTGTATTCTATTGACGTCAATTCGCGAGTGAACCACGGCTCGAGAAGAGGGTTCCATACACACTTCCGTACTAGAAAATTCCGCCAAGACGGTGGGGGAAGTGAGTCAGCCAATCTCCAGAGCACAACCCTTAAGAGTGTTACCGGAAAACGATGTGTTGTAAGCCCGGATGGTGTAGTGGCCCATCATACAACCCTGTCACGGTTGTGACGCGGGTTCAAATCCCGCTCCGGGCGTTTTACAAACTAACACGACGAGTAACGCGAGTCACTTGTCTGTGAGAACCTTCGATAGGGATTTGATTCTATAAGTGAAACGAACACAGCCAGCGAAACGACCGTGGTTCAAACCCCGCTCCAGGAGCTTTTTGATCGGCTAACCGCTGTCAAAAGGCGAAAGTGTTCTCGACGCCGCATGTTTTTATCGGAAAGTAAAGGCAACCACGGTATGTCTAATTCGAAGGACGTTGGAGATCGGACTGAGTCGAAAGTACTTGCGACACTGATCGAGTATGGGTACAACGTTTCAATTCCATTTGGAGACAACGACAAGTACGATTTCGTCGTCGGTGATAGCGGGGATCTCTACCGAATTCAGTGCAAGACAGCGTGGAAGAACAAGGCCGAAACGATACGTTTCAATACGCACTCACAAACGACGAAAGATGGAGAGTACTACGAGCACACGTATGGTGATGCAATCGATGCGTTCCTCGTGTACTACCCCGCTACTGACACACTGTACTGGGTCAACGAGGTGGATGCAACGACCCAAAAGATGGAGTTACGATTCGATTCACGTATCGATCATCCATCGATAAATTGGGCAGACTCCTACGAGTTCGACGGAACGATTCCTGAAAACTGTCGCCCCAAACACAGCCACGATCGGACCGGATAACCTTCAAGAGCTACTTATTTAGTACTCAATCGAGTGTTCGCAATCAGAGACTGTCCTCACGGCAGACCGAATCGAAATCAATGACGCAACCGATCACCGTCCTCGTCGTCGATAACGAACCCGGATTTGCCGAACTCGCCGGTGAAATGCTCGAGCGAGAGCGCGACGCGATCGTGACCAAAACGGCGACGGGCGCCTGTGAGGCGCTCGAGTGCCTCGAGAAACAGCCGATCGATTGTATCGTGAGCGACTACGAGATGCCGACGCTAACGGGCCTCGAGTTGCTCGATCGGGTTCGTGAAAGTGATCCCGAACTACCGTTTATTCTGTTTACGGGTCGAGGGTCAGAAGCCGTGGCGAGCGAGGCGATTGCGGCGGGAGTGACCCAGTATTTACAGAAAGACTCCGGATCGGATCAGTACGCGGTGCTCGCGAATCAGATTACGAACGCCGTCTCGCAGTATCGAACTGAGACGGCGTTACACGAGAGTAAACGGCGCTACCAGCGGACGGTGACGGCGTTACACGAGGCGACCCGGGACCTCATGCGAGCGGGGACGAAAGCCGAGATCTACGAGGTTGCCGTCGAAACTGCGAGTGACATTTTAGACGTTTCGGTCGCTGCAGCGTACGCGTTCGAACCAGGTGAAGGACGACTCGAGTCGGCAGCGGTGTCTGCCAAATCGGACGGAATCATCGATCCAGACGAATCCATCACGCGCGAAGATGGGAACCTCTGGTCCGTCTTTTCAGAGGGGGAAAGTGCCTACTACAAGCATGTGAGTCAGGATGCGGGGGCGCTGAACGCGACGCCACCGAATCAAAGTGAGTTACTCGTGCCACTCGGAACGCACGGCATGTTGGTTGCGGGAACGAAGACCGTCGACGGGTTCGACGAGACCATGCAGGAGCTGTTTCACACGTTGGCAGCGAACACCGAGGCAGCCCTCGACCGTGCCGAACGAGAACAACTCCTTCGAGAGCACGATCGGACGCTCACGCGCCAGAACGAGGAGTTGACGCAGCTCAATCACACGAACGAGATCGTCAGGGAGATTACCCACGGTGTGACACAGGCGTCGACGCGCTCGGAGATCGAGACGACGGTCTGTGATCGGTTAGCCGACACGGAACGCTACTGTTTCGCCTGGATCGCCGATAGCAACGATCCGATGGAACCAACCGCCTGGGCTGGCGTCGACACGGCGTTTATCGATCGAGTTCGTGACGACGGTGATCGAACGCCGGAGTTCGAACTGATCGATGAGACTCTCGAGGACGGAGACGTACGCGTCGTCAGAAACGTCCTCGAGGAAGAGGGGTGGAGCCAGCGACGAAAGGAAGCCCTGACGTACGGCTATCAGACGGTCCTCGCGGTGGCACTGACCGATATGGACCGTCACTACGGCGTCTTGCTCGTCCACGTTAAGGGTGCGGACTCGGTTGGCGAGCGTGAACAGGACGTTCTCGGTGAACTCGGTGAGACGATCGGACACGCAATTCGGTCGGTCGAGCGCACGCACGCGATGGTAACCGACAACCGACTCGAGATCGAGGTCGCGTGTCACGACTCCCGGTTGCTACTCAATCGCGTTGCAAAGCGAGTAAACGGGGCGATTACGGTCGAAGGCGTCATCAGCCGAGAGAGCGATTCGTACGTCGTCTTCGTCAGTGCACCGACGTCCACGCTCCCATCAGTAGCGCAATGGGCATCCATCGAGACGGTGTCGGTCGTCTCGGAGGGGGACGAACAGACGTTGTTCGAACTCACGGTTACGTCGTCACCGATTTTGAACGTACTACGAACGTACGACGTGCACTTACAGCGAGCGACGGCGGCGGATGGAACGACGACGCTCGCCCTCGAGGTGTCCCAACAGGTCCAGACCAGATCACTCGTCGAGGCGATTCAAGACCACTACGCCGACGTCGAACTCGAGGCGCGACGGGAGACGACGACGCGGTCGGTCCGACAGATCGAGACGCACCTCGAGGAGCGATTGACGACGAAGCAGTTCGAAGCCCTGCAAGCGGCCCACTACAGCGGCTTTTTCGAGTGGCCACGTGACAGCACTGGTGAGGATCTTGCGGCGGCACTCGATATTTCCTCACCGACGTATCAGTACCACTTGCGAGCGGCCGAGCGAAAGCTCGTCTCCCTCGTGTTCGATGGCAGTTCTAGATAATTAGTATCCGATTCGGGAAATGGCAACATAATTAGTAAGTATACTTACGCTGCATCGAATCGTACCCACAAATGGCGATCTGCGATAGTCTATCGCCACCCCCAATCCCCCCACCCCAACTTTCCCTTTCACAATATCCTCGAGTGGCGACGCCCGACGGGCTTCCAGTCGAATGCAAAACACGACGTTTCGACGAACACTGCAGACTGAGAGGAGACACCGTTCGACAGTATATAGGCGAAGAGCACGTATTCGGCGTATGACCAGTCCCGACCTGCAACGGCCGGCGTCGACGCGACTCGGTCGATGTGCACTGACCGTCAGCGATGAGTCGACGGTCATCGAGTTCTACCGCGAGGTGATCGGCCTCGAGGTCGTGAACCGAGACCCGGCGGTGCTCGGCGTCGATGGGACGCCACTGCTCGAGATAGACGCCGAGCCGGACGCCAGCCCTCGAGACGAGGCGTCAGCCGGATTGTTCCACGTGGCGATTCGCGTTCCCAGCGACGCAGCGTTAGCGGATGTGCTCGCTCGAATCAGAGATCACTGGACGCTCAGTGGAGCGTCGGATCACGGCGTCAGTAAGGCCCTCTACTGTCGAGATCCGGAGGGAAACGGCGTCGAGGTGTACGTCGACCGTCCCGAGTCGGAATGGCCCCGCGAGGACGACGGGAGCCTACAGATCGGCTCGTGGCCGCTGGATCTCGAGGAACTAGAAGAAGCGAAGAGGCCCACGGCGGAGGCGGACGGCCCGAGTGCAGCGCCAGCGGAGACGGTGCCACCTGACACGACCGTCGGACACGTCCACCTCGAGGTTTCCTCGCTCGAGGAGTCACGGGCGTTCTACGCGGACGCGCTGGGCTTCGACGTGATGGACACGGCACCGTCGGCGGTGTTTCTGGCTGCAGGCGGCTACCATCACCACATCGGGATCAATACCTGGAATCGGCGCTCGAACCCGAGATCCCCCGACGAGCAGGGGTTGGCGTGGTTCGAACTCGTCGTGCCCTCGAGTGAAGCGCTCGAGGAGATTCGAACGCGACTCGAGGCGGACGGGCACGCGGTCGACGAGCGAGGCGACGGAATCGCCGTCAGCGATCCCGACGGCACGATCGTTCGGCTCGTCACCGAGTCGGAATCGGGGACGCGGCCTTTTTGATACCCCTCCGCCTATCCGCGGCCATGTCACTGACCGCTGGCGTCGTCGCCGTTCAGGGCGACGTCGAAGAGCACGCGGCGGCTATCGAACGCGCAGTGAGCGCCCACGGACGCGAGGTCACCGTCCACGAAATCCGTGAGTCGGGGCTGGTCCCCGAGTGCGACCTCCTCGCCATGCCCGGCGGCGAATCGACGACCATCTCCCGATTCGTCCAGAGCGAGGGTATCGCACCGGAACTCCGCGATCACGTCGGCGCTAACAAACCGCTGTTCGTGACGTGTGCCGGATTGATCGTCGCCTCGAGCGACGCGAACGATGACCGGGTCGAGGAACTCGATCTCGTCGACGTAACCATCGAGCGAAACGCCTTCGGCCGCCAGAAAGACAGCTTCGAAGCGCCGCTCGCAGTCGACGGATTGGCCGACGACGAACCGTATCCGGCAGTGTTCATCCGCGCACCCGCAATCGACGACGTTGGCGAGACCGTCGAGGTGCTGGCATCGTGGAACGGCCGACCGGTCGCCGTGCGAGACGGCCCCGTCGTCGGCACTGCCTTCCACCCCGAACTGACGCTGGACAGTCGCATCCACGAACTGGCGTTTTTCGAGAACAAAGACGCGAGCGTACCCGCGCTCGAGCACGTTTGAAGCGGGTTCCCACACTCGAGCCCCAATTCCAATACCGGTCATGGTAACCCAGAGTCAATTCCGTGCATGCATTCGCGACCGGACATGTTTTCTCTCTCGCACGCAAGGATAGCGATATGCAGGCATCCATCGACGCGGTTCGCGTCGCGGGGACGCCACAGGGACCAGTTCCAGTGGTCGTTCTCGAGGTCGCCGACGAAGACGACGTCGTGCCGATTTTCATCGGATTCAACGAGGCGACGAGTATCGCGCGCGGGCTCGAGGCCGAAGACATCGGCCGGCCGTTGACTCATGACCTCCTCCTCGACGTGCTGGAGGAACTGGGGAGTCGTGTCGACCGCGTTGTCGTCAACGAAATCAAAGAGCGTGCCGACGGACGGGGCGGAACCTACATCGCCGACCTGCACGTCCAGACGCCACGCGGCGAGACGGTCATCGACTGTCGACCGAGTGACTCGCTCGCGCTTGCGGCCCGAACGAACGTCCCGATCGAGATTACCGAAGACGTCTTCGAGGACGGACGCGACGAGAGCGAAACGTTCGAGCAACTCGAGGATATTCGCACCGTCACGGGTGAGATGTAGATGGACGACACGCTCGAGGAGTTGTTCGCCGTCATCGAAGATCGGAAGGAAACGCTCCCGGAGGACTCCTACACCGCGTCGCTGTTCACGCACGAGAAGGGCGAAAACGCAGTGTTAGAAAAGCTCGGCGAGGAATCCACGGAACTCGTTCTGGCGGCCAAAGACGACGATCACGACGAGGTCGCCTACGAGGCAGCCGACATCGTCTACCATCTGCTGGTGTTGCTCTCGATGAAAGAGATGAGTCTCGAGGACCTCGAGGCCGAACTCGAGGCACGACGGTAATCTGGGCGGGTCGATTCCGGGACACTCCGCTGGCGGGAGATGGGCTCGTCTTCGAAGCGAGAACCAACGACAACGAGTCGATAGCTGGTCGCGAAACTCGATACTCTCGCCAGCGCGATTGCTCGAGTGTGAACAGACGTTCGTTTCCGAGTGCCCAGTGAGGTCGTCGTTACTCGTCTTCGTCCTCCTCGACGTCCTCTAGCGCATCGGCTGCGCCGTTCAGGTGCGTTTGATTTTCCTCGACGTTGTCCGCAGCGTCGTTCAGTGCCTCGACCGCTTCCTCGGCCGCATTGCCGAATTCGTCGTCGATTTCTTGGGCTTCGTCCCGAGCTTCATCAGGGGTTTCGACCGGATCGGCGATTTCCTCACCGAGGAGTTCTTCTGATTGGGCGTTGATCTCGGCGACAACCTGCGTGAAGATGTCGTCCTGAAGTCGATCGACCTCACTCTCGAGGCGGTCCGCTTCGTCTTGGGCTTCGTCAACGGTTTCGGCGGCAACGTCGTCGATTCCCTCGACTTCGTCGACGTTCTCTAACTCGGCGTTGATGGTTTCGACGTTTTCGTTGGTATCGGCGATCGGGCCGCTGTTAACCTCCTCGACCGTTTCGTCGACGCTCTCGGCCGAGCCATCGATCGGGTCGACGTCGGACTCCCCGTTGTCGTCGGTTTCGTCCGGGTTGTCATCCCCTTCACTTTCTTGACCGGTATCGTCAGCACAGCCGCTCAATCCGACCATAACGGCAGCACCGGATACTTTGATAGCCGTACGACGGGAAACGTTATTGTTTCTCATCACAACTGCTAACACAGAGCTATCATCAATTACTATAATTATTATAAACTGTGTAGGTATTCGAAACAGTTCGGACAGGTCCGAGCACGCATGGATTGCACCCAAACGCACCTTTTGATCAGCAGAAACCCGTTCTCAGCGGCGGACATCGAGTGTAATTTCGCCACGAGGTGAATACCCCTATCGGCGTCGAAACGAAAGTGGAGTTTGTGAAAGGAACGGACACAGGCTTCGTCCTCCACGTCGGGATACACACCGTCACGGTGGTGAACGATTGGTCCATATTGCGCAGGCCACTTACGATCCCGACGCGAGCGATGTAGAGAGGAGTCGACGAAGCCCCTCGGGTCAGTGGCGATCTCAGTAGAAGTGGAGTGTAACAATCGACTAATGGACCATCGACGGTCTCGTTCGACGAATTTCGCTGTGGTCGGCTGTGATGACTCTCGACACGGGTCTCCGCGAAGAGCGTCCCAGCCAGAGTACGGTCGAGTCGGTTCACGCTTCTGTGCGGGGAGAATAACAACGACTCGCTCGAGTCGATAGGAATACCCGTTGGTGAGAACGGACGGGGCACGTGTCGGCTGCGTTGCTCACGTCGTTCGCCACTTCGGTCGACGCGTAACTCCCTTTCAGAATGGTTGCAGGCGGTCGCTAACGGCGTGCAGTGTACAAAAAAGAAGTATTGGCTACTAACTGATTCGAGCTGAGTAGTTACTCAGCAGTCTGCGTCGGTGTCGTCGTCATCGTCGTCGACCTTGTCGTCCTTGTCGTCGTCAGAGTCGACATCGTCGTCATCGAGAGGGAGTTCGTCAACGTTGAGCTCCTCAATGTTCAGCTCCTCGATGGTGAGTTCTTCGATGTTGAGTTCCTCAATGTTCAGTTCTTCGACGGTGAGTTCTTCGATGTTCAGCTCTTCGACGATGAGCTCTTCGACGTCATCGAGTTCGTCATCGGCTTCGTCGTCCGCGTCGTCATCGTCGGCTTCGTCGTCCGCGTCGTCATCGTCGGCTTCGTCGTCGTCCGCGTCGTC